>JASLXG010000152.1 GCA_030740435.1 Alphaproteobacteria bacterium
GCGGCGCAATCCCCTAGCGCCGACGAGACACCGCCGCAGCGCGTCGTCGACGAGATCGCCGCGGCCATCGACGGCCAGGCCAGGGGTCTGGCCACGCCTGGCGAGACACGGCGGCGCCGCATCGTCGAAGAAGCCCTGGGCAGGGGCCGGAAGATCGTCGCCTGGACGCTGCGCCAAGCTGCACTTCGCAGTCTGGAGGCACAGCAGCGCCTCGCGCTGGGCCGGCTCAGCGTCGATCAGGCGCGCGAGAGCCTGGCCGAGGCCGAAGCGGTGTTCGCACCGACCTTCAGCGTCGCCGTCTCCTACGACCGCCTGACCAATCACCATCGTTCGCGAGACGGCTTCGTCAACCGCAAGAACTTTCAGCCCACTGACCAATCCGTACCGACCAACCCCAACCGCACCGACCCTCAGGTCACCGCCATCGCGTTTCGGCCCCAGGACGAGGAGTTCGATTCGCCGGAGATCGTCGAGGCCAGCCTGGACGACACGAATGGGCCGACGCAGAGCCGCTTCTACACCGTCGGCGTCGACCAGGTGCTACCTTGGGGCGGTATTTTCGGGGTCAGCAACGTCACCACAGACCGCGACGTCTTCTACAAGAAGGGCCACAAGTACGATGCCCCGTTTTCCTCCACCCTGAGCTTCAGCTTCGCCTCCAGCCTGCCCTACCTCAAGGGTTTCGGCGCCGACGGACCCGACAACAGCGGCATTCGTGCCGCCAAGCTGAGTGCCGGGCGCCAGTTCGCCAGCTTCCGCAGCCTGCTCGACGAAGTCCTGCTGGGCGTCGAGGGCAGCTATTGGGATCTGGTTCAGGCGCTCGAAAACCTCCATCTGGCCGATCGCAACCGCGACCTGGTGGCGGAGCAGACGGAGCGTTCGCGGCGGCTCTTCCAGCTTGGCTACGTGACTAATCTGGGCCTGGCCCAGATGGAGGCCGAACTGGCCAGCGCTCGGGTGCGGCTGCAGACCGCGCAGCGGCGTTATCTCGACGCTTCCTACGGCCTGCAAGCCCAGGTCGACTACAGTGCCGTCGGGCAGCGCGACCGCCTGATCGTGCCTTACGGCTACAGCGCCCTTTTGCAGCAGGTCCTCGAGCCCGACATCAAGGTCGCCCTGGCCCGCCTGCCCAGCCAGCCGGCAGCTATCCAGGTGGCCCAGTTCGACGTCCGCATCGCCCGGAACTCGGTCGCCTTCGCGGAAAACCAGGCCCGGCCCGACGCCACCTTCAGCTACAGCCGCAGCAACGCCCAGGACGGCTCGGAATACGGCTATCGGCGCTACAAGGACAGCGTCGGCATGGCCATGCACCCGGATACGGTGAGCGAATCCTATACCCTTTCCTATAGCCGCCCGCTGGCCAATCGGGCCGCCCTGGCCTCGGCCCGCGGTGCCCGGCTGGGGTTCAATTCCAGCCTTCTCAGCCAGCGCCAGACGCTCTTCGGCCTGCGCCGCCAGGTGCTCGATGGCGCCACCACGATCATCAGCGGCAGAAAGCGCATCCAGGCGCTCTCCGCATCCCTCGAGGCGATGCGCCAGGCCTTCGACTTCCTGGCCTCGCGGCGCGAGCGCGGCCTGGTCAGCGAGGACGAGATCATCCTCACCACCCGCCGCTTGCTCGACACCGAGGCCGGCCTGCTGGCCGGGCGCATCGCCACCAAGAAGGCCGAGGCCTCCTACCTGGCGGCCCAGGGCGTGCTGGCCCGCGACTTCGCCCTGCGCACCGCCGCCACGGCGTTCGAGCGCCTGCGCCTGGCGACGCTGGGGCGCCACGGCCAACTGGCGTACTTTTCCGGGCGGGAGGATGAGCGATGACGCGGATTCTGATTCTCTCGCTGGGCGACGACGGCTTTGCCGCCGAGCTGGCAGCGGCCGGCGAACGCCTGGCGCCGGGTGCCTTCGTGCATGAGCCCTGCGATCCCCTGGGCGGCACGCCCTCGGACTTGACGTACGAGCACCTGACGCTGGGCGGCATCGACCTGGAGACCCTCGGATCCGTCTTCGTCTATGGCTTGGCCTACCAGGATCCGGTGCTGCCCGCTGCCGCCGACAATCTCGACTGGGGGCTCTGGCAATCGCGCTACGTGCTCGAACAGCAAGGCTTCAGCCACCTCTACAGCCTGCTCTCCGAGTTGGCCGCGCGGGGCGTCGCCGTCTTCAATCCGGTCGAGGCGCTAATCGCCAACTACGCCAAGCCGGCGCTATTCGGGGCCGCCGCCAAAGCCCGCCTGAAAGTGCCCGATTGGCTCTGCGGCAACGATCCCGAGGAGGCCCGGGCCTTCGCGGAAAGACATGACCTGGTGCTCTGGCGGCCGGCCACGGGCCGGGCCGCCTGGCAGGTTTTCCGCGCCAAGCAGCGCCGCGCCCTGATCGGCACGGAGCGGCCGCCGGTGCTGCTGGCGGAGGCCCGCGAGGGCACCATCGTGCGCGCCTTCTGCCTCGACGGCCGGGTGCTGCTGACGCTGGCCCTCGAGGCCCCGGACACGGCCGAGATCGAGCGCTTGGAGCGTTTCCTGGTGGCCGACAGGCCCTATCCCGAAAATGCCGCGGCCCGGATCATGAAAGCCACCGCGGCCCGCTTCTCGGTGGTGCTGGCGACGTTGGACCCGGGGGGCCCGGGGGCCCGCGGCGCGCCCTGCCTCTACGACGTCGAGGCGGCGCCGTTGCTGGGCGGGCTGCCGCCCGAGATCCGGGATTTTCTCGCCGAACGCCTGGCGCTCGGCCTTTTGGGCCGTTTCGACGAGGCCACGGCACCACCCGGCCTGGGCCCCGATGCCAGCGAACGCGAAAGCCTCTTTCTCAGGCGCATGCTGCGCATCCAGTTCGACATCGAGGCGACCAAGCACCGGGAGGAGTGAGGGGCTCACTCTAGCCCGCATTTGTTTCTTCGGGCTTCTTCGCCTATCGTTTTGCCTGTGCTCCGCCGGGAGAAAAGGGACTATGACGACCGAAACTGAGCGTTTGAACGCGGAGGCAAACGCCGATCTTCCGGCAGCGCTGCTCGCGCGCATCGTCGAGCGGATGGATCCCTTGGCGATCTGGCTCTTCGGTGGCCGAGCGCTGGGGCGGGCGCGTGCCGACAGCGACTATGATCTGCTTGCCATCATGCCCGACGGAACGCCCGAGGACGAACTCGATCCCGTCAAGGCCTGGGGTGTGACCCGGGGGCTTGGAGTGCCGGTGGACCTGGTGCCCTGTACGCTGAGCGAGTTCGATGAAGAAAAGGACGAAATCGACACACTGGCTCGGGCGGCCTTCCTGCACGGAAAATTGATCTATGAGCGAGCGTCGTAGGATCGCTTCTCTGCTGGCGTTGGCCGATGAGGACGTGGCGGCGGTCAGGGTTCTTTCCAGGGAGAAAAACAGGTACGCCGCCTACCACTGCCAACAGGCGTCGGAGAAACTTATCAAGGCTGTGATGCTCGCCAGGAACATCGAATCCGGCGTCGAGCACCGGCTGGATGTGCTGGTTGAGAAGATACCTGACTCCGATTCCTGGAAGGCCGTCCTGCGTCCCCTCGACATCTATACGCCCTATGCAACGACCTTCCGCTATCCGACGCCCGGAGGAAGGATTCCCTCGGCCCCACTGCCCGAGGAAACGCAAGCCGGCGCTGAGCGAATCGCGGTATTGATCAAAAAGGCCCGCGATGAATTGATTTGAGCGGAGCGGCGCTCATGCCAGCGGCGTGGACAAAATTGACCATCCCCGGGAAGAGCGAATCATGGTGATGAAGGGACCACTCCGCCCCGGCCTCCCGGCCACCCGCTCCCCTTGCCAACAACTGACAGGTACCGTTGATGGGTGATTGGGAGGGGGAGTGGGTGACTGGGATCAACGAGGGCTAACTTAATACGTCACGACGCCCCTCGTATTCCCCCTGGTCGATCTCGCCCTTGGCGAAACGCTCGTCCAGGATGGCGCGGGCCGAATGACGGCCGCCATGGCCGCAGACGCCGCGGCGGCGCAACAGCACAAAGAGCCCGACCCCGACCAGGGCCACCACGAGAAACGAGAATATTCCGTGCACTGCCCCGCCGCCGTGGTGCATGGGGTCCCAATAGGCTCCGTCGGCCAGGGCCGGCAGGCTGAGGGTGAAGGTAACGACCGCCGTGGCGGTTCCGACAAGCAGGTTTTTCATCGCTTTTGCTCCAATAATCATCTCTCCAGGCCACAGATAAGCACCCTGCCCGGCGATGACAGCGGCGCCCAGGGGCCAATTGGTAACGCTCTGTGACAGGCCTGGGGGCTGATACAATCGGTTACAATTAATTGCCCGAAGCAGGATCCCAATGACATCGGACGACGCAGAGTATCCCCGAATCCGGCTGCAAAACCTGTGGTGGGTGGCCGCCGCCGCGGCGCTGCTGGTGGCGGTCGTGGCCAGCGGCGATTACTACCTGCTCAACCTTTTGCACGTGCTGGCCGGCCTCTTGTGGACCGGCATCGACCTATTCATGGGTTTCGTCATCGGTCCCATCATGCGCCGCCTGGCGCCGCCGGCACGGCGCGAATTCATCATCCGCCTGATGCCGCGCATGATCTTCATCATGCCGACGCTGTCGATCATGACCACCGCGACGGGTTGGTTCCTGGCCCAGCGCGGCGGTTATTTCGAGCTTCCCTACCCGCAGTTCTGGTGGCTGGAGGCGGCCCTGATCGTCGTCACCGTACTGACCGTGCAGGGGCTGGGAATGCTGCTGCCGACCAACCTGCTGGTCTATTTCGAGATGCTGAAGCCCGAGCCCGACATGGAAAAGGTCGGTCGCTGGATGCGCCGTTACGTTCGCGTGGTGGCCTCGCAGGGGCTCATGCAAATCGCCATCATCATCGTCATGGCGCGCTTCGTAACCGGGCTTTAGATAAAGGAGATCCACTATGGCAAAGCGGCAAAAACTGGCCTATCTCGGCCTCGGTATCATGGGTGGCCGCATGGCGCGCCGCCTGCTCGACGGGGGCTACGAGGTGGCCGTCTGGAACCGCTCGGCCGGCAAGGACGCGGCCCTGGCGGCGGCCGGCGCACACGCCGTAGCCAGCCCGGCCGAGGCGGCCGAGTTTGCCGACATCGTCTTCGCCTGCGTCAGCGACGCCGCGGCGGTGCGTGAGGTGGCCTTCGGTGCGAACGGCCTGGCCAGCGTCGACGGTAGTGGCAAGATCTTCGTCGATCATTCCTCGATCCGTCCCGACGCCTGCCGCGAGATGGCGGCTGATCTGCGTCAGGCCAGCGGCTGGGCCTGGATCGACGCACCGGTCTCGGGCGGTGCCATGGGGGCCGAACAGGGCACGCTGGCGATCATGGCCGGCGGCCACCAGGCCGACTTCGAAAGAACCGTCGAGGCGGTCTCAGAGATGTCGGCGCGCTACACCCTGATGGGGCCCACGGGTGCCGGCCAGGTCACCAAGCTGGTCAACCAGGTCATCGCCGGCTGCAGCTTCGTGATGATCGGCGAGGCCGTGCGGCTGGCCAGCGACGCCGGTATCGACGCCGCCAAGCTGACCGAATGTTTGCGCGGCGGCTTTGCCGATTCGACGCTTTTCCAGATCCTGGTACCGCGCATGCTGGCCGGCGTCGACGAGCCCTTCGGCCACGTCAAGACCGTGCTCAAGGACGTCGAGACGGCGCTCGACCTGGGCTACCAAAGCGGCACCGCCATGCCCATGACGGCGACGGCGGCACAGCTCTACCGCCTGCTCGAGGCCCAGGGCCACGCATATAAGGAGCCGACGTTCCTCTACGATTTCTACGGCGGTGCCAAGGAGTAGCGCCGGCGCTATTCCGCGGGCGGGAAGACCGGCGCCAGGCGGCCGAGGCGGATTCGGCCCGAGCTGAGCTGGCCGTTCTGGGCCGTCAGCGGCAGGTGCAGGACCCCGCCTTCCCGGGCCATCAGGCTGAGACCGATCTTGGCCGCGGCACCCTCGAAAACACTCAGATGCCCGGTCGCCACCAGAACCTCGACCACCTCGCGCCAGCCGCGTAGCCGGGCTTTCAGGGCGGCCAGCGGCCGCATCGCCCGGTCCAGCGCCAGCGTGCCCTCGAGGCCGAGATCGACCGGGCCCATGGTGGCTTCCAGTTGTTCCAGCTCGACCACGCCACCGTCGTCGCGCCAGGCCGCGATGCCGGCCCGGTGGGGCGGCCAGGGCAGCGGATAGGCAAGTGCCGTGGTGGCCGTGAAGGCGGTCAGCCGGCGGCCCAGCGGCGCCGGCTCGGCCAGCGGCAGCTCGAGGTCCTGGCCGGCCATGGTGAGGCGCAGCGTGGGCTGGCGCTGGGCCGCGTCGTGCCAGGCCTCCAGGCTCAGCCAGGCCGCCCTGACCGGGCCCCGCAGTGCCGGCGAGGCGGCCTCGATGCCCTCGAAGGTGGCGGCCCCGCGGCGCAGACCCCAGGGCGCCGCGGCGGCGAACTCGAGCGCGCCTGCGCCGCCGGCGGCGCGGGCGCTGAGTCTGCGGCGGACGTCAGCGCTGCCGGCCTCGAGGGAAAGGCCGCGGGGCAGGACGAGGGCGACGGCGTTCAGGTTCCAGGGCCGTGCCGTGGCCTCGAGCTCGGCGGCGGCCAGCGACCAGCTTTCAGGGCCGGCGCTTTGGGCCAGGCCGATCTCCGCAATCTGCACCTTCAGCCAAAAGGGAAAGCCCTTGACCTCGACGCCACCATGGGAGACTTGGAACCCTTCGGCCCGGCGCTCCTCGGCCCAGCGCTCGAGTTCCACCGGCAGGCGGCCGGCGACATGGCTCCAGTACCAGCCGTAGCCCGCCAGGGCGGCGAAGACGATGAAGCTGGCGAAAACGGCTGTGGTCGCTGTGACCGGAAGGCGGGGCATGGACCTCGGGGTTGGGGGGCTTGCGGGTGGCCTGCGCCGCCGTTATAGACGCAGCACGGGCACAGCGCCAGCCGTGGGAAAGTCCTCCGGCCTTCCCCCTTCGGACTCCCTGTGGATCCCGCCATGACCGCACCGACCAGCGACCGTTCGCTTATGCTTGCCGCCATGCCCGGCCTCTTCGTGTTCCTTTGGAGCACCGGCTTCATCGGCGCCAAGCTGGGCCTGCCCTACATCGAGCCCATGACTTTTCTGGGCATTCGTTTTGTCATCGTGGCCGCCGTGCTGCTGGTGCTGAGCTATTTCATGAAGGCGCCCTGGCCCCGCAGTTGGGCCGCCGTGGGACACATCGTGGTGGCCGGTCTGGGCATCCATGCCATGTACCTGGGCGGCGTCTTCGCCTCCATCCACCAGGGCGTGCCGGCCGGCGTTTCGGCCCTGATCGTCTGCCTTCAGCCGTTGCTCACCGCCATCGCCGCCGGCCCCTTCCTGGGCGAGCGGATCACGCCCCGGCAATGGCTGGGATTCGTGCTGGGCGTCTTGGGCGTGGCCCTGGTGGTCTCGAACAAGCTGGCGCTGGGCGTCGGCACGCCGTTGGCCATGGCCTGGTCGGTGCTGGCGCTCGCGGGCATTACCGGCGGCACGCTTTACCACAAGCGCTTCTGTGCCGAGATGGACCTGAGGACCGGGTCCATCGTGCAGTACCTCGGCGCCGGCGTGGTGATCTGGCTGTTCGCCTGGCTCTACGAGAGCGGCGAGGTGGTGTGGAGCGCAGACTTGCTGATTGCCCTGGGTTGGCTGACCTCGGTGATGTCGATCGGCGCCGTCTTTCTGCTGCTCATGCTGATCCGCCGCGGCGCGGCCTCACGGGTGGCCAGCCTGTTCTACATGGTGCCGCCGTCGACGGCGCTGATCGCCTACTTCCTGTTCGGCGAGACCCTTGACCCGATGGCCCTGGCCGGCATGGCGGTGGCGGTCTTCGGCGTCGCCCTGATCAACATCCGGGCCTGATGGCCCCGGCCGTCGATGCGGCGCTGCTGGACCGGCCGGGGCCCTTTTGGGTCTTCGCCTACGGCTCGCTGATGTGGCGGCCGGGGTTTCGCCACCTGCAGGTCCAAGCGGCGCTGTTGCACGGCTACCACCGCGGCTTCTACGTCCATTCCTGGGTCCACCGCGGCAGCCGGCGCCGCCCCGGTCTGGTGCTCGGCCTCGATAGCGGCGGCTCCTGCCGCGGTCGGGCCTACGAGATCGCCGATGCCGAGCGCCCGGCGGTGCTGCAATACCTCTATGAGCGCGAGATGCCGACCGCCGTTTACCTGCCCCGGCTCCGCCCCATCAGGCTGGCGGGCCGGCGCCAGGAGGCGCTGGTCTTCATCGTCGACCGCCAGAGCCCGCAATACGCCGGCGGCCTGGGCCCGACCGAAATGGCACCGCTGATCCGCCACGGCCGCGGCATAAGCGGCGCCAACCCCGATTACCTGCGCGACGCCGTGGCCCATATGGACGAGATGGGGATTGCTGCGGCCGGGCTTAAACGACTTCTCAGGCTGGTCGAGGGCTAGCCCGCATTTCCTCCAGAGATGGCTTCGCCGCCGCTAGCGATGCGATCGGCGCAAGGGTAAGGTCACGACTTGCGGGGCAAGTCAGGGACGGTTGTGAAAGAAAAGGAACTGCGGATCGCGCTGGTCTGTTACGGTGGCATATCGCTTGCCGTCTATATGCATGGCGTGGTCAAGGATATCTTGAAGTTGGTGCGCGCCTCGCGTGCCTATCATTCGTTTCCCGACTTGGCCGATCGCCAAGCTGTCGCCTTTCACGACACCGCCGGGGCGGGCGCTGGTGGAGAAAGGATCGATACCGAGGCCGTCTATTTCGATCTTTTCAAAGCCATCGGCCAGCGCCTGGATCTACGGGTCGTGGTCGACATCATCGCCGGCGCCTCGGCGGGCGGTGTGAACGGCATCTTCCTGGCTCGCGCCTTGGCCCACGACCTCTCGATGGACGACTTGCGGGACTTGTGGCTGGAAGAGGCCGACGTGACCCGGTTGCTGGCGCCGGACCGCAAGGCCCGGGTATGGAGCAAATGGATACTGCGGCCCCTCATCTGGGGCTTGACCAGGAGCCGCTTGCGCCACCTCGCGCCAGACCGTGAGATCCGAACAAAGCTTTCGATCTTTCTCCGTTCGCGCTGGTTCCGGCCGCCCTTCGATGGCGCCCAATTGACCTCCCTCATCGACCACGCCTTGCGCCAGATGGCGGCTGTCGGCGACGCCGGCTCGTCACTGGTGCTGGCCGGCCTGCCCCTCGAACTCTTCGTTACGCTGACCGATTTCTACGGTTACGCACGGCGTATCCCGACGCACGATCCGCCGCGCATAGACGAACGCGAGCACCGTCATACCTTGCGATTCCATTACCAGCGCTGGCCCGGCGGCGAGATCGTCTCCGACTTTGAAGAGAGCGGCATCCCGGCGCTGACCTTCGCCGCACGTGCGACATCGTCGTTCCCAGGTGCCTTCCCGCCGACCCAGCTCTCCGAGATCGACGAGGTGCTGCACCGTGATGGCCGATCCTGGACGATGCGTGATCGGTTTCTGGCCCACAATCTGGGCCACTATGCTGCGGCCGGTGGCGAAGCCGACAAAACCTCTTTCGTTGACGGCAGCGTATTGAACAACAAGCCCTTTTTCGAAGCGATTCAAGCCATCCGACGCCGCCCTGCCCTGCGCCAAGTCGACCGCCGGCTGGTCTACATCGATCCTGATCCAGGCCGCGCCCCACCGCCTCACGACGGTCGCAGTCCCGGCTTTTTCCGCACCTTGAGGGGTGCCCTTTCCGACATCCCGCGCAACGAGCCGGTCTTCGACGACCTGGCGCTGGTCGACATGCTGAACCAAAAGACACGACGCCTTCGCACAGTCGTCGAGGCGGCACGCCCCCGGGTGATCGAATTGGTCCGCTCGGTGGTCGGGGAGGCGCTGCCTAGCAACACGAACAGCGCAACCATCCGCGCCTGGCGCGAAGCCGCCAACGTCGCTGCCGCGAAAGAATCGGGCTTCGCCTACGAAGGTTACGTGCGGCTGAAACTTGCCATGGTTGTCGAGTTCGTCGCCGAGCGCATCGCCCTGAGGTGCGGCAGCGGTGAAAGCTCCGTGGAGGCCGAGGCGATCCGCGCCGCCCTCGACAGCTGGGCCTACTCGGCGGGTA
>JASLXG010000153.1 GCA_030740435.1 Alphaproteobacteria bacterium
CGAGAACTATTTCGCCAAGATCAAGGAATTCCGGGGCATTGCTACGCGCTACGACAAAACCGACACAAGCTATGCCGCAAACTTGAGCCTCGTCGCCACCATCATTGATTTGCGTTAATTGTCAACGGACCCTAGCCCGCCGGAAAATACCTCGGGAAATAGAGCTCGATGGTGGTGCCTTGATCGGCGCTCGATTCGAAGCGGGTGATGCCGCCGCATTGGCGGACGAATCGCCGGGCCGCGACCAGGCTGTCGGCACTGCCGCCGATGGTAACCTCGGTGTCGAGCGGATGTTCTAGCACGGCCGTGATCTCGGCCTGGCTCAGACCCGCACCCTCATCGCTCAGTGAGACCATGACGTGGGGCCCGATGGCGGCGCCGTCAGCTCCCGCCATCTCGCCGATCAGGCTGACGTTGGCGCCGCCGATCACCAACAGGCCGCCGTCGGTCATGATGTCGCGCGCCCGCGCCACCAACTCCAGGACCAGACGAGCGAAGGCGTTGACGTCGAGCTCGACGTCGTAGACCCGGTTATCGATGCGCAGCTCGGCGTCGAGGCTCCCTCCGGCGGTGCTCTCGAGCAGCGGCTGCAGGCTGACGAGCTGGTCGTTGAGGTTGACTGGGCGAATCGACTGGCGGTCGTTTGCCGTCACTTCGGCCAGATCGAGCAGCACCTCGTCGCCGCGCTGCACGGCAATCCTGAGGTCATCGGCCAGGGCCGAGAGGCCGTTGCGGCCGCCGGCTTCCTGGCGCAGCGTTTCGGCCCCGCCGCGCAATAGCGAGAGCGAAAGCTCGAGATCGGCCACCATCCCGGCGGCCCGATCGCGATCGGCCTGCAGACGCCGGATCTCTTCGGCCAACTCGATCTCGTGCTGCTTCTGCCGGGTGACGTCGCTGTGCAGCGTGAGGTGGCCACCACCGTCGAGCTCTTCGCCCCGGGATTCCAGCCAGCGTCCGGCCGCCAAGCCGGTGCTCCCGGAGGCGCTGCGGCCGCCGCGCACCCAGCCGTCGGTACGCACTGGCTCGGGCGCACGGGCGGCGAAATCGAGCACCGCATCGGCAATTTCGTCGTAGGTCTTGCCGGGCTCGAGCAGGTGGGCGATGGGAGCGTAGAAATCGCGATAGCGGCTGTTGCAAAGCACCAGCCGGTCGTCATGGTCAAAGAGGATAAAGCCCACCGACATGTTCTCGATGGCCTCGAGCAGCAAACCGTAAAGCGGCGTGTCCCGGGCCGCCTCCAGGTCGGCCGCGGTGAGCCCGTCCTGGCTGCTTTGCTCAGCCTCGATACCTTTTTCAGGATCTCGAAGACAGGCTGGCGCGTGGTGTCGACAAAGTCGAGCTGGGTAGCCTGATCGACGACTTGAAAACGCATGTCGTTGAATTCGCGACGCCGCGGCGCCGGCGCGGCGATTTCCTGAGGCTCCTCTGTGAGCCCTTGCGGCCTCGTCACTCGGGGCTGCAGCTTGGTCATGGACAAACTCCGGTTCCCAACAACCGTTTCGCCCGTCACGCGTTCCGTCCTCACAACGGCGGCACGTGCCGGTCTTCCTGCCTTTCGGCGCGAGAAAATAGCGCCCGCTCGGGCAAAAGTCGAGCAATTTTCCAGGGATATCCTAATGAACTTAGGGGTTACCCCCAGCTTCGCCCACCATCATGACCATTTTCATCAAGTCTGCCAAGGATTTCGCCTGCATCTTCTCCATCACGTTGGCACGGTGGAATTCGACGGTCTTTTCGCTGCGGCCGAGTTCCTTGGCGATGGAGCGGTTGGGCAGCCCGGTAACCACCAGATCCAGGACCTGCCTTTCCCGCGGCGTCAGCGACTTTATTCGGCCCTCGACCTGGTCTCTGGCGGCGCTGCTCTCGACGTCCGAGACCGAGCGGTCGACGGCGCGCTGCACGACCTCGAGGATCTCCTGGTCGTTGAAGGGCTTTTCGATGAAATCAATCGCACCGGCCTTCATCGCCCGCACCGCCATCTGCACATCGCCATGGCCGGTGATGATGACGACGGGCAAGTCGATGCCACGGACCAGGAGTTCGTTTTGCAGCTCGAGGCCGCTCATGCCTGGCATGCGGACGTCGATGAGCAGGCAGCCCGGCAGATCGGGCGTCACCCGATCGAGCAATTCCTGCCCCGACGAGAAGGTCTGGACCTTGAAGTCGACCGACGTCAGCAACCATTGCAGCGAATCGCGAATGGCTGGATCGTCGTCGACGACGTAGACGATTTGTTGGCTTGTCGTCAGGGCAATCATTTGGCTATCACTCGGCTATCACTCTCTGTGGCCGGCAGGCTGAAACAAAAGACGGCGCCGCCATCCTGGTCGGGTCGGGCCCAGAGGCGGCCGCCGTGGCTGTCGAGGATGTTGCGGCAGATCGAAAGCCCCATGCCCACACCCTGGGGTTTGGACGAATAGAAGGGCTCGAAGAGATGCGCCCGAGCCTCGATCGAGAGACCGTCGCCGGTATCCTTGATGGCGACCTCCAGCCCCTGCGTCCCCGGCGCCCCCGGCGCCCCCGGCGTGTTCGTGGCCCGCGTCGAGATGCTCAGCAGACGCGGCGCGGCCGCGGCGTCGCGCATGGCTTCCATGCCGTTGCGGGCGATGTTATGGATGACCTGTTGCATCTGGATGCTGTCGGCCATCACCATCGGCAGGGCCGGCGCCAGGGCCAGGTCGAGATCGATGGTGACGCCGTGGCGTTGGGCCTCGATCTCCAGCAGCGCCAAAGTTTCGCGAATGATGGCGTTGACGTCGCAGGGCACCAGATTCGGCTCCTCCTTGCGCACGAAGTGTCGCGTGCGGGTGATGATCTCGTTGGCCCGGTGGGCCTGCTCGGCAATCTTCCGCAAGGCTTCGAGAATCTCGGTGGACTCGCGCTCCTCGAGAGCCAAGCGCCTGATGCAACCGTTGGCGTAGCTGGCAATGGCCGACAGCGGCTGGTTCAACTCGTGGGCCAACTCGGTCGCCATACCACCGATCAGGGAGAGGCGCGAGACGTGGGTCAGTTCGGCCTGCAAGCGCCGGGCCTGTTCCTCCTGCTCCTTGCGCAAGGTGATGTCGACGAAGACGGGTTCCATGTAGCCCTGTTCGGGAGAAAACGTGACGTCGACGAGCAGCCAGGCCGTGGAGCCGTCGCGGCGGCTAACCTCTATCTCGAGGCCCCGCACGCTACCACTGCGCAATCCCTCGGCAACCATCCTCTCCCTGACCGTGGGATCGACGTAGTGCTCCGAGGCGATGAATTCGGCGATGAAGTGTTGGCGGGAATCGTAGCCGAAGATCTCGGCCGCCCGGCCGTTGGCGTCGAGCATGGAGCCATCGCTGATGCGAGCCCGCGCCAGACCGACTTGGGCACTTTCAAAGAGATCACGATAGTTGATCTGGCTTTGGCGCAGGATCTGTTCCGCCTGCCAAGCCCGGTGATAGGCCGAAAGCGCCAGCCAAGTCGTGGGTGGCGCCACCAACGCCGGCGCCAGCACCGGCAGCCCGACGGCCAGCGGAGCACCGAACATCTGGGGGTCGAAGATCAGGTAGCTGGAATAGGAAAGCAGCATGGAAATGGCCACCGCCAGCAAACTCAGCGCGATCACCGAACGCGCCGTGCCGACTCGCCGGAAATAATCCAGTAGGTGCTCGACAAGCACCGGGTTGGGCCGTATTTCCCCCGCGGTGCGCCCATCGATGGCGGTATCCGTGCTCACATCCCAACTCCCATGCGGAACTATCATGCACCATGCGGCGCCCTTGGGCGAGCGCCATCCATCTTCTATGATAGCGCCTGGAGAATTTCCGGAGAATCCAGACATGGCCCACCGACCTCGCTTCGCCGCCGCCGCCCTGGGTGGCATCGTGCCGCCCATGACAACGCCCTTTCGCGCCAATGGCAGCATCGACGAGAGGTCCTTCCGCAGCCAGGTGCGTTTTCTCACGAAATGCGGCGCCCACGGTCTGGCGGTGGGCGGCAGCACCGGAGAGGGCCATACGCTTAGCACCGACGAGGTCAGGCGCCTGGTCGCCATCGCCGTCGAGGAAGCGGACGATGTCCCCGTCATCGCCGGCATCATCGTCGATTCCACCGCCCAAGCCATCGAGCGCGGCCAGGCGGTGGCCGACCTGGGCGTGGCGGCCTTGCAGATCACACCGGTCCACTACCTCTTCCGGCCCGACGACGACCACATGCTGCGCCACTTCGCCGATGTGGCCAAGGCCGTGCGCCTGCCCATCCTGATCTACAACGTGGTGCCCTGGGCCTACCTCTCGCCCCAGCTCCTGGTACGCATCATGAGGAAAGTGCCACAAGTGGCCGGCGTCAAGCAGAGTGCCGGCGACATGAAGCTGCTGGCCGATCTGGTGATGACGGCACCACGCCGGTCGCGCATCTTCAGCGCCGTCGATGCGCTGCTGTATCCCTCGTTCGCACTCGGTGCCGACGGCGCCATCGCCGCCATCCTGGCCGCCGCGCCCAAGCCTTGTGTGGCGCTCTGGGATGCCGTCCAGGCCGGCGACCACGGCCGCGCACGAAAGCTGCATGAAGGTCTGCTCAGGCTATGGAACGCCATGCCCGGCGACTGCCTGCCGGCCTGCACCAAGTACGCCCAGAGCCTGCAAGGGGTCAAAGCCGGCCGGCCGCGGGCACCCATGCAGGAGCCCACGGCCAGGCAGCAAAAGGCCATCGCCGCGGCGCTGGCCAGGTTGCCTTAGGCAGCCCCGAAGTCGCTTTCGTAAAGCGCCTCCAGCCGGGCCAGGGCAGCCGCCGGCAGCGGCCCCATTTCGGCCGCGCCTAGCGCTTGCTCCAAATGATCGAGTTCGGCCAGGCCGAAGATGACGCAGGCGATGTCGGGATTGGCCAGCGAGAAGCGCACGGCGGTCTGGGCCCGGCTGCCGTATTCGTCACCCAGTTCGGCGAACACGGCCCGGGCGCGCCTTTCCTCCTCGGCAATTGTGGTGTCCTCGGTGACGATCATCTCGCGACCGTGGCGCATCTCGGTGGCGATCAGGCCGGCGGCAAAAACGCGAATATTCATCACCGCCACTCCGTTACGCCGGCAGGCGGGGATAATGCCGCCGAAGTCGTGGCCCCGCCAGGCTGGCGGCATGTCGCGCCCGGCACTGGGATTCAGGAGGTTGTAGTAGACCTGGGCGGCAGCGAAGCGGCCGCTTTCCAGTACCTGGACGATCGACGGTGCCTGGCCCAGCGCCGTCATGCCGACGAGCTTCGCCAGGCCCTGGTCGCGCATGGCTTCGAGGGCCTCGAGGGCACCGCCCGGCCGCATTACATCGTCAACCCCGAGGTGACCGGCATCGGTCTTGGGCCCGATGGCGTTGTGCAGCTGCAAAAGCTCGACGCGCTCCATCTGCAAAAGCTCCAGGCTGGTCGCCAGGCTGCGTTCGACCTGGCCGGCGATGTCGTCGAGACCTTCGAGATCGAGGTAAACCTTGGTCGAGACGCGCGGCACCGTCTCGACTTCACGCAGCAGCCAGCCCAACGCCTTCTCCGATTCGCCCATACCGTACATCGGCGCCGTGTCAATCCAGTCGATACCGGCCGCCAGGGCCCGGCCGATGGCCTGGCGCTTGGTCTCGTCGTCGGCGTGCAGCAGCAAGCCACCGACGAAGCCGCCGCCGAACACCAGCTCCGGCACCTCGATCCCCGAACGCCCGAAAGTCCTGTTCTTCATTTTGATCCCCTACCATCAACCTAGGCGCCGCCATTAATTCCATACCTGGCTCATCACCCGGAACCAGTTGCCGCCGACGATCTTGCGCAGATCCTCGTCGCCCCAGCCCAAGCGGGCCAGTTCCGCGACGACCTCGACCACCTGCTCCGGCTCCATCTGCGCCGCGTCGGAGCGGGTGTAGCCGCCCTCCTTGGGAAAGCGCTCGGCCATGGTCTGGGAGAAGGCGATCAGGGCCGGCATGTCGTAGAAATAATCGAAGCCGAAACCCACGTGATCGGGCCCGACCAATTGCGCCACGTAGTCCAGCGAGCGGGCATAGGTGGCGGCGGAGGTGTCGTTGTCACCCATGAAAATACCGATGCCGGTGAGGCCGATGACGCCGCCCGAGGCCGCCAGCGCCTTGATCTGGTCGTCGCTGTAGCAGCGTGGGTGCTCGAAGATGGCCTTGACGTTGCCCTGGCTGACGATGACCGGCGCCGCCGAGGCCTCGATGGCCTGCATCGAGGTTTGCAAGCCGCAATGCGCCACGTCGACCAGCATGCCGACCCGGTTCATCTCGGCGATCAGCTCGAAGCCGAAGCGGCTGAGGCCGTCGTCGGCCAGCTCGTGGCAACCGTTGCCCACCAAGTTTCGCTGGTTGTAGGCCAGCAGCATGTGCCGGATGCCGAGCTTGTAGTAAAGCGCCACCAGATCGAGGTTGCGCCCGACCGGGCCTGTGCCCTGGAAATGAAAGCCGATGCCCAGCTTGCCCTGGCGCCGCGCGCGCTTGATGTCGGCCACGCTTTCGACCAGCACGAAGGCCTCGGGACGGGCCTCGATGGCGCGGCGTTCGCGGGCGATCAGGCGCATGGCTTCCGCCATATCGGCATCGTCGACGGCTACCGTGAGGCTGACGAAGTCGAAGCCCTGGGCGGCAAAGCGGCCCGGCGCCTCGGCCTTCTTTTCCAGGTCGGCGCCCGGTATCTCGATCGTGGGCAAGGTCATGTCGCAGACCACGCAATCCTGCAACAGCCGCCGGGCCGCTTCTCGTTTTGCACGCTCCTCCACTTACCCGGCCTCCCCGTGCCTTGATATTTGCCGCCCGGGCCGTCACCATCGGCGGTCCGGCGGTCCGGCGCCCGGACCGCAAGATAATAGAGTATTCGAGTACATGGCAGCCACCTCCTCCAGCCTCGGCCATGACGTCAAGGTCATGAGCGTGATCGGCGTGGCCCATGGCCTGAGCCACTTTTTCCAACTCGTGCTGCCGGCCGTATTCATCCCGCTGAAGGCGGAATTCGGCCTTTCCTTCCTGCAGCTCGGCGTTCTCACCGCCGTCCTCTACGGCACTTCGGGGATCAGCCAGGCGGCGGCCGGCTTTCTCGTCGACCGCGTCGGCGGCCGACCGGTGCTGGTCACCGGCATGGCGCTCTGCGGCCTGGGCACGATGATGTTCGCCTTCGCCCCGAGCTATCAGGCGCTGATCCCCATGGCCATCGTGGCTGGCCTGGGCAACAGCGTTTTCCATCCCTCGGATCTCTCGTTGCTGACCAACAAGCTCGATCCTTCCCGTCTGGGCAAGGGCTACGCCATCCACGCCTTTTGCGGCAATCTGGGCTGGGCCGTGCCGTTTCCCCTGCTGGGCGCCCTGGCCGATCTCTACGACTGGCGCACGGCGCTCTTCGTGGCGGGCCTGATGGGGCTGTGCTTTGCGGTATACCTTGTTTTGGGGTCGGCCGAGCTCGATGAGGACATGGCGGCGGACGGCAAGGCCGATCATGAGGGCGGAATTTTAGCCGACGCCCGTTTGCTGACCTCGCCCTCGGTGGTGCTCTGCTTCTTCTATTTCGCCCTGCTGGCCATGTCGCTGATCGGCATCGAGAATTTCGGCGTGCCCGGAATGATGGGTTTCTACGGGCTCTCGCCCCAGCTGGCGCGCTGGGCGCTCACCGGCTTTTTGATTGCCGCCGCCGCCGGCGTGCTGCTGGGCGGCTTTGCCGCCGACCGCACAGACCGTCACAACCGGGTCGCCATGTCGGGAATGTTCCTGGCCGGCGCCTTCATGGCCGGCATCGCCTCGGGTGCCATCGCCCCCATCATGGTGCTGGGTTTCATGGCCTTTTCCGGCTTCTTCCTCGGCATGACCATGCCTTCACGGGACATGATCGTGCGCAAGGTGACGCCGCCTGGGAAGGCCGGCCGGGTCTTCGGATTCGTCTATTCGGCCCTTGACCTCGGCTCCGCCAGCGTGCCGCTGATCCTCGGCTATGTGCTCGACATCGGCAATCCGCAACTCGTCTTCTCCGCCATCGCCATCCTCATGATCTTGACCATTCCCACGGTCATGCAGGTGCGCCCGGCGGCCGCAGCCAGGGCCTGAAGTCATGCCGCCGGACGCCCAGGAATCGATCAGCCTGACACCATTCACGTTGCGCCTGCCGGTGCGCTTTACCCACACCGACCCGGCCGGCTACGTCTTTTTTCCGCGCTACTTCGAGATGTTCCAGGCGGTGATGGAGGAATGGTTCACCCAGGCGCTGGGCATCAAGTACGCCGACTTCGTGCTGGGCCGGCAACTGGGCACGCCGACAGCCCAGACCGAATGCACTTTCATGGCGCCTTGCCGGCTCGGCGATCCGCTGGAGATCACGCTTTATCTCGAACACATCGGGCGCAGCTCGCTGCGCGTCTGTTATGTCGGCCGGGTCGAGGGCGAGCGCCGCCTGGAGGCGCGCTCGACGCTGGTGGTGATCAGCATGAACGACGGCCGGCCGCGGCCCATCGACGACGAACTCAGGGCCAGGCTGGTGGCATATCAGGCGGCGTCGGGCGGGGCCGGGGAGGACAGTGCAACATGATGCTATACCTCGACAGGGATCAGGTGCAGGCGGCGTTACACTGGGAAACGCTGATCCCGGCCATGAAAGAGGCCCTGATCGCCTTTTCCGCCGGCCAGGTCATCCAGCCCGTGCGCCAAACCCTGACGGTCGAGGAGGAAGGCGGGTTCTTTCTCTTGATGCCGGCGATTTCCCAGGCCATGGGGGTCAAACTGGTGACCTTCTACCCCGGCAACGCGGAGCGGGATCTGCACACCCATCACGCCATGATCATGCTCTTCGAGCGCGCCACAGGCGTGCCCCTGGCGGTAATGGACGGCGGCTTGATCACCGAGATGCGCACGGCGGCGGTGTCGGCGGTGGCCACCGATCTGCTGGCGGCGCCCGAGGCCCGGGTGCTGGCCATCCTGGGCAGCGGCGTCCAGGCCCGCAGTCACATAGCGGCACTGGGCCAGGTGCGCGACTTCGACGAGGTGCGGATCTGGAGCCGCACCCCGGCCCACGCCGAGGTCCTGGCCGCCGAGGTCGGCGCCCGGGCCGTTGCCGACGCCCGGGAAGCGGTATCGGGCGCCGACGTCATCGTCACCGCCACCCCGGCCACCGAGCCCATCCTCGAAGGCGCCTGGCTCGAGCCAGGCGCCCACGTCAACGCCGTGGGCTACGCCGGCGCCCAGGGCCGCGAGCTCGACAGCGCCGCCATGCAGGGTGTGGTCTACGTCGATTCGCGGGCCGGGGCCGAGGTCGAAGCCGGCGACGTCACCTTCGCCGGGGCCGAGATCCATGCCGAACTCGGCGAAGCCCTGGCCGGCGGCAAAGAAGCCCGGGTGGGCGAAATCACCATTTTCGAATCATTGGGTCTGGCCATCGAGGACGTGGCCGCCGCACAATTGGTTTACGACAGCGTCAGGAGAGATCGATGACCATCACCCGTACCACCTGCCGCATGTGCCTGGTGCGTTGCGGCATGCTGGTGGAAACCGGCGACGAGCCGGACGCGGAGAGCCGGCCCGAGGGCGCGCTGGCCAATGCCGAACCGGGCCAGGCGCTGCGCGTCACGGGTGATCGCGAGCATCCCCTGAGCAAGGGTTTCCTCTGCCCCAAGGGCAAATTCTCCATCGACATGACGACCTCGCCCAAGCGCCTGCTCTATCCCCAGAAGCGGATCGGCGAGCGCGGCTCGGGGCAGTGGCAGCGGGTGACCTGGGAGGAAGCCGTCGATGACATCGCCGGCCGCATCAACGCCATCGTCGACGAGCACGGCGCCCGGGCGGTTTCCGTCCAGTCGCTGCCGCCCAAGGATTATTTCGTCTACGACATCTTCCTCGACGCCATCGCCAGCCCGACCTTCTTCAAGCACGATTCCCACCAGTGCTTCACGCCGCAACTGACGGCCGACGTGCTGACGTTCGGCAACCTGCTGACCTACCTCTCGTTCACCGATATCGAGGGCTCGGATCTGGTCATTCTCTGGGGCGTCAACATGACCGAGACCAACGGCTCCAAGGACCAACGCGTGCGCGACGCCCAACGCCGGGGCTGCCGCACCATCGTTGTTGATCCCCGCCCCATCAAGGCGACGGAGAGCGCCGATCTGTGGCTCAGGGTGCGGCCGGGCACGGACGCCGCGCTGGCCTTGGGCATCATCAACGTAATGATCGAACGGGGCTGGTACGACGCCGACTTCGTGGCCCAATGGACCGAGGGATTCGACGAACTCAAGGCCCGGGCGGCCAAGTATCCGCCCGAGCGCGTGGCCGAGATTACCTGGGTGCCGGCGGCCCAAATCGTCGAGACGGCACGGCTTTTCAGCCAGGCATCGAAGCCCGGACTTTATACCTTCATCGGCGCCACCATGGGCGGCAATTCGATCGCTACGCTGAGGCTGATGGGCTTCATACCGGCCCTTGCCGGCAAGCTCGACCAGGAGGGCTGCAACGGCTTCCTGCCACCCTCGGGCGTGCGCATGCCGGGCTACTATGGCGCCGATCAGAGCCTCGGCCAGAGCCGCGATCTCGACGACATGCTGAGCGTCGACAAGTTCCCCCTGCTGGCCGGATCAAAGGCCGTGACCACGGCCTATCCCCACCCGCGCCAGGTCATCGACGCCATCCTGACCGGCCAGCCCTACCCGGTGCGGGCGCTCTGGACGTCGTGCAATCCGCTGGTCGGGCTGGAGGACACCTACACCACGCTCGAGGCCCTCGGGGCGCTTGACTTGCTAGTCGTCTCGGATCTCTTCATGTCGCCGACGGCGGCCATGGCGGACTATGTCCT
>JASLXG010000154.1 GCA_030740435.1 Alphaproteobacteria bacterium
ACTTCCCTAATCGCATCAATACGCGCCATGCCTTGACCGACAAGTACCTCAACCTGCCGTAACTTGGTGACAATCTCTTCTGGTTTGTGTCGCTTGTTCGCCATCTCTGATCCTCCGTTACGCAATTACCTCAATGTGTCCCAAGGGCGCTGACGTTAGACAGGGGCGTTGATGGCCCAGGAGCCGATCATGCCGCCCGTGTCGGCGATCAGCTTGGCGTGATCTTGTGAAATCCAGCGGGGCGGGAAATCCGTCTCGCCGGGTTTCAGGCCCCCGGGGTACTGCATCAGCGTGTGCGAGAGCACGATCGGGGCTCCCGTCGCCTCGGCCATGTCCGTGGCAGCCTTCAGCGAGGCGTGGGCCGCGTCCAGCACCATGCCGAGGTCGTGGGCCCGCTTTACCGCTTCCTTGCCCAGCGGCGACAAACCGCCGTGGACTTCTTCGTCGTTCTGGTTGTCGCCGAGCTTGGTGATGACGTAGTGGATGGGCTGGAACTTGCTGATGCCGTCGGCCCGCAGCGTTTCCAGCAGGCCGAGGTCGTCCTCGACCATGTGGCCGCCCTCGACCGAGAGGAATACGGCGAGCTTGCCGGCAGCGTGGACGGGCTCAATGTCGTCCGCGCTCTCGGCCCGCTGCAGGGGCATGGTTTGGAAGAAGCCCTGCAGGATTTCTCGCTGGCGCAGGTAATCGTCCCAGGCTTCACCGGGTTCGTAGTCGCGGATCTTGTTGCCCGGCTCTCCCAGTGCCAGCAGTGATACGTCGCTGGTCAGGTTGACCGAGGCGCTTTTGCAGCCCCCGGCAATCATGCGCTCGACGAGAAGCTTGATCGTCTCGTCGCCGATGTATTCCCCGAGCCTGCCGATTCCCTCCAGGCCCTTGCCTTCCCACAAACCCAGATGGCTGTGCAGGTCGAGCGAGGGGTTCTCGGCGAGGATCCGTTTTGCCTTCTCGAGGTTGTTCGATGGGGAATCCGTCATTTTCCGGCGACCTCCGATCAGCTGTCTTCCGCCGGTTACGCCGGCTCGATCTCGACCAGCAGCGCCCCGGCGATAACTTGGGTGCCGGGTGCCGTCTTGACGTCGATCACCTCTCCCGCCGCCGTGGCCGTTACTTCGTGCTCCATCTTCATGGCCTCGAGGATGACCAGGGGCGCGCCTTCCGCGACGCTGTCGCCGGGCGCCACCAGCACCCTGAGCACGTTGCCGTGCATCGGCGCCGTGACTTGGCCGCCGCCGGCGGCGCCGGCAGCCAGGGCGGCGAAAGCGATGAGGTTTCTCAGGCGGAAAGCGAAACCGTCGATGGCGATGTGGATCTCGCCGGCGGTGGCGGTGAAATGCACCTGCTTGCGGGCGCCGTCGAGCGTCAGCACGGCCACCCCCTGGTCGAGCGCCTCGACGCTGACGGCGATCTCGTGCCCGTCCGCCGCCACCCGGTAGTCGTGCTCGCCAAGGGCTGTGACCATCAGGTCGAGATCCTCCCCACCCACGGTGTACTTGTAATGCGTATGCAGCTTGCCGGTGCTGGACCAGTTGCGCAGCTCACCGGCCGCCATGGCCTGCTGGCCGACCGGGCTGCCAGCCGCCGATTGCCGGCGCTCGAGGCAGTACTGCAGCACGGTCGCCGCCGCCGCCTGGACGGTGCTGGGGGCCCGGGCCGCCAGGCTGTCGGCGGGGAATTCCTCGGGGATGAAGGCGGTGGTGGCCTCACCGGCGGCAAAGCGCGGGTTGGCGATGATGGCGCCGAGGAAATCCTTGTTGCTCTCGGGCCCCAGCAGCACCGTGTTGCGTAGCGCCCGGGCCAGGCGGCGTCGTGCCACCTCGCGGTCCTCGCCCCAGGCGATGACCTTGGCCACCAGGGAATCGTAATAGGGCGGTATCTCCTGGCCCTCGTCGAGGCCGTGATCGATGCGCACGCCCTTGCCCGCCGCCGGCCGCCAGCATTGCGCCCGGCCCGAGGCGGGCAGGAAGCCGTTGGCGGGGTCCTCGGCGTAGAGGCGCGCCTCGATGGCGTGGCCCCTGATGTCGACGTGGTCCTGTTCGAAGCCCAGCGGCCGGCCCTGGGCCACGTGAATCTGCAAGGCGACCAGATTGAGCCCGGTCACCAGTTCGGTCACCGGATGCTCGACCTGCAGCCGCGTGTTCATTTCGAGGAAATAGAAATTGCCGCCGTCGCGGCCGTCGAGCAGGAACTCGACGGTGCCGGCGTTGGTGTAGTCGATGCTGCGGGCAGCGGCCACGGCGGCCTCGCCCATGGCCTGGCGCAATTCGGGCGTCATCACCGGTGAGGGAGCCTCTTCGATCACCTTCTGGTGGCGGCGCTGCACCGAGCAGTCGCGTTCGCCGAGGTGGACGGCGTTGCCGTGCTGGTCGGCAAAGACCTGGATCTCGACGTGGCGCGGGCGGATCAGCGCCTTTTCCAGGATCAGCTCCTCCGAGCCGAAGGCGTTGCCGGCCTCCGAACGTGCCGCGGCCAGAGCGGCCTCCAGGCCGGCGGCCTCGTCGACCAGGCGAATGCCGCGGCCGCCGCCGCCGGCGGCGGCCTTGATCATCAGGGGATAACCGATCTCGCCGGCCGCTTTGGTCAGAGCGGCGTCCGACTGGTCCTCGCCCTGGTAGCCGGGAATGCAGGGCACGCCTGATTCCAGCATCAGCCGCTTGGCTTCGGCCTTGTTGCCCATGGCGCGGATGGCCTGGGTTGGGGGGCCGATGAAGACCAGGCCCAAGTCGGCACAGCGCTGGGCGAAGTCGGCGTTTTCGGAAAAGAAGCCGTAGCCCGGGTGGATGGCCTGGGCGCCGGAACGCCGGGCCGCCTCGAGCACACGTTCGGCGTTCAAGTAGGAATCACCCACCATTGGCGATCCCACCAAGTGGGCCTCGTCGGCCAGGGCCACGTGCGGCGCGCCGGCGTCGGCTTGGGAATAGATGGCGATGGTGTGAAAGCCCAGCGACTGGGTCGTGCGCAGGATACGGACGGCGATTTCGCCGCGGTTGGCCACCAGGATGCTGTCGAAGTCGGTCATGGTCATGATCCCCGGCCAGCCTTACATCCGCGCCACGCCGAAGCTGTTGGGCTTCACCTCGCGGTGGCGTGCCTCCCAGCAGGTATCGAGCAGGAAGCCCAGAACACGGCGGGTGTCGCGGGGGTCGATGACGCCGTCGTCGAGCAGCAGCCCCGAGGTATATAAGGCGCTGGCCTGGGAATCGAAATGCGCGATGATTTCCTTTTCCTGCTCGGCCAGCGCCCCGGCGTCGGCCTTGGTGCCGCGCCGCTCGGCCGCCGCCGCCATCACGATCGACATGGTGCGGGCCGCCTGTTCGCCGCCCATCAAGCCGATGCGGGCGTTGGGCCAGGTGAACAAAAAATCGGGGTCGTAGCCCCGGCCGCACATGCCGTAGTTGCCGGCGGCGTAGCTGGCGCCGACCATGAAGGTAAAGCGCGGCACCCGGGCGTTCGAGACGGCCTGGATCATTTTCGAGCCGTGCTTGATCATGCCGTTGCGTTCGACCTCGGTGCCGACCATGAAGCCGGTGGTGTTGTTGAGGAAGCAGAGCGGCACATTGGCCTGGTCGCAGAGCTGGATGAACTGGCCGGTCTTGGCGGCACCGTCGGGATCGATGGGGCCGTTGTTGCCGATGAAGCCGCAGGGATGGCCGAAGACGTTGCCCTGGGCGTTGATGGTGGCGTGGCCGTAATCGGGCTTGAAGTCGAGGAATTCGGAGCCGTCGGTGATGCGCGCCACCACCTCGCGCACGTCGTAGGGCTTGCGCTGGTCGACGGGCACGACGCCGGCGATCTCGTCCGCGTCGCAGCTCGGCGGGTGGAAATCCACCGCCTCGCGGCGCGGGCAGTTGTCGTTCCAATCCAAGCGCGCCATCAGCTCGCGGGCCAGCAGGATGCCGTGGGCGTCGTCCTCGGCCATGTACTCGACCAGGCCCGAGACCGTGGCGTGCATCTCGGTGCCGCCGAGGTCCTCCTCGTTGGCCTCCTCGCCGGTGGCCGCCTTCAAGAGCGCCGGGCCGGCCAGGAAGGCCCGGCCCCGGCCCTTGACCCCGATGACGTAATCGCTCATGCCCGGCATGTAGGCGCCGCCGGCCGTCGAGGGGCCGTGCAGTACCACCAGCGTGGGCAGGCCGGCGGCACTAAGTTCCGCCAGATGGCAGAACATGGTGCCGCCCATCAGCCAGTCCTCGACGCGGAACTTCATGAGGTTGGCCCCGGCGCTTTCCACCAGGTGGATGAAGGGAAGCTTCTGGGCCAGCGCGATCTCCTGGCAGCGCAGCGTCTTCTTCAGGCTCGACGTGGTCATGGCGCCGGCATTGATGCCGCTGTCGTCGACCATGATCATCGAGCGCGCCCCCGAGACGAAGCCGATGCCGGCGATCATGGAGCCGCCGGGGATGGTCTTCTGTGGATCGTCGGTATCGCGCAAGTACCCCGTCATGTTGCCGATTTCCAGAAACGGCATGCCGGGGTCGAGAAGCCGGGTCAGGCGCTCGCGCGGCGTCAACTGGCCGCGTTCCTCGAAGCGCGGCCGGCGGCGCTCCGAGGCCCCGACGGCGCGGCCGTTGAGTGCTTCGAGTTCTTCGATCAGGGCCATCATCTCGGCCCGGTTGGCGGCGAATTCCTGGGATGCCGCCTGGGCTCTCGATTGGTACACGGTCATGGATACTTCCCCTTGGTCTTGAAAGCGCTACGTTCAGGCTGCGGCCCATGATCCCCTGCGGCGGCGAAGCGATGGGCATTGCGCCGCCCGGCGAGATCGAAGGCCTCGGTTAGCGAAAGCCGGGCTATGTCGTCGCGTTCACCCGCCCAATCGGCGAAAGCCTCGGCCGAGACGAAAAACCGCACGTGATGACAGAAGACGCCGCGCAGGTCACGGGCGCAGTCGGCGAGCCCGGGTGCGACGATCGACATCAGCGGATTCGCAGGCCGGCTGGTGCCCAAGAACGCCGGCCCGACTTCGACCTCTATGGCGCTATCGGTTGCCGGGCAGCGCGTCGTGATCCTGGCCCGGTGGCCGAGGATGCCGGGCAGGAAGAGCCCGTCGAAGACGCACCAGGTGTGCAAGCGCCGGCCGGCAATTTCGAAGGCATGGTCGCTGGACCGCAGGCTGAGCCCCCCGAAGGCGACGATGGATTCGGTTTCCCAAACCATGGCCGAGTCCGGGATCTCGGCGAGCAGGGCTTCGGTTTCGTCTGGCGTGAGTTCGCAGGCCTCGGCCAGCGCCGGCCGGTCCACCGGATCGCCCTCGGCCAGCAGGCGATAGAGCATGAACGACAGGCGCTGGAGTTCCGGCGACGTATCGCCCACCAGGCCGCCGATCATCAGTGCCTCGGCGCGTTCGCGGAGGCTCATGTCCCCTGGTCTCCCTGGTGGTGTTCGCAGACTTCGAAAAGGCAGGCCATCTCGTCTTCCTCTTCGAAAAAAGCCACCGGGCCGTGCAAGCCCTGGCGCGGAAACCCCTTTCTGACGCGGAAGCCGGCGGCGCTCAGCTCGTTCATGGCGGTGGGCACGTCGTCGACCTGGGCGGCAAGGTGGCTGAGGCCGGGTTTGATGCCCAAGAGCTCGCGGGCCGCACCGTCGCCGCCCCCGGTATGCTGCAAAAGCTCGACCGTGACGTTCTCGGCCTCGAAGGTGGCGATGCGGATGCCGGCCTCGGTCATCTCGCGGCGTTCATGGACCTCGCCGAAAATCTTGCGGTAGTGCGGAATGGCGGCCTCGATGTCGGCGACGACGATGCCGATGTGGTCGATACGGGTCATGTTGGTCGGGTCCTCAGCTTTTGCGTGGCCACCCGGTCGAGGGCCAGGGTTTGGGGATCGATGACGACAGCATAGAGGGTGCGGGCGCTCTCTGGGCTCACCAAAGCGTTGCGCACGTCGTCGAGGACGCTCTCTATGGGGCGCTCATGGGCCTGGCCGTAGCCGCCGCCGCCGCCGGCCTGTTGGCGGATGCGGCTGCCGGGTTCGATATCACGCACGATCTCCTTGGCTTGGGGCCGGCGCAGGCTGCCGTCGGGGGCCTCGATGGACAAGTTGTTGATGGCCCCGGCCGTGCCGCCGAAAAGGCCGAAGGCCCGGGCCTCCTCGTCGACGCCGTCGCCGAAGGCTATGGCCGTGACGTTGTCGCCCGCCACCACGAATTCGCTTTCCACGCCCAGGCCGCCGCGCCAGCGCCCGGCCCCGGCCGAATCGGGCCAGTATTCGTGGAATTCGATGTGCACCGGATTGTGGATCTCGAACATTTCGTAGTCCTGGGCCGCCAGGCCGCCGGCGCAGTTGATCAGGCCGATGTGGTCGTAGCCGTCGGCGCCTTGGGTGCCGCCGGAGCCGCCCTTCAAGGCGAGAAAAAGGATATCGACGAAGCGGCGCCCGGCGTGGCGCGGGTCCTCGCCGGTCAGCGCCAGGCTGATCATGCGGTTCCAGCCCGCCGTCACCATCTCCGGTATGGCCTGGGCGAAGGCGCGCAGGATGGCGTCGGAAGTGGGCCCGGTCAGCGAGTTGCCGAAGGTGGTGGCGGCGGGGAAGGCGGCATTGAGGAACGAGCCCTCGGGATTGACGATGTTGATGGGCCGATGCAGGCCGGCGTTGTGCGGGATGTCGGGGTTGATGAGCATGAGGAAGGTCAGCATCAGGGCCGAAGCCGTGGCGGCGTAGGGGGCATTGACGAAACCCGGCGTTTGCGGCGACGAGTCGGTGAAATCGAACGTCACCTCGCTGCCCGCCACCGTCACGCTGAGCTCGATCAACATGGTCGAGCCCGGGTTGATGCCGTCGTAATGGGCGACGCTTTGACCGCCATAGCTGCCGTCGGGGATCTTGGCGATCTCGGCCCGCACGATGCGCTCGGTGGAATCGAAAAGCTGCCTGAGCTGCGCCGCCATGACGTCCGGGCCGTAGCGTTCGTATAACGCCTTGACGCCACGTTCGCCGACCACGCAGCCGCCCAGTTGCGCCTTGATGTCCTCTTCCACGATCTTTAGCCGGACGTTGGCGAAGATCAGGTTCCAGACGTCGTCGCGGCGCCGGCCCTGCTCGAAGACCTTGACCGGCGGGATGCGAAAGGCCTCCTGCCAGACCTCACGGGCCTCGGGGTTGTAGCCCCCGGCCACGGCGCCGCCGATGTCGGCCTGGTGGCCCTTGCAGGCCGCCCAGGCCACCAGTTGGCCTTCATGAAAGATCGGCTTGAAGGCCGCCACGTCGGCGTTCTGGTTGCCGCCCGAGAAGACGTCGTTGTGCAGGATGACGTCGCCCTCGTGGATGTCGCCGGCGAAGTATTCGACAATGCGCCGGCAGACGGGTTGCAGCGCAAAGGCCAGCACCGGGATGTACTCGGTCTGCTCCAGCATGTCGCCGCCGGCGTCGTAGAGCCCGGTGACGAAGTCGCGGGCTTCGTTGAGGATGGGCGAGCGCGTGGTGCGGAGAAGCGTCAGTCCCATCTCCTCGGTGATCGATTTCAGCCGGCGTTGCAGCACCGAGGCCAGGATGGGATCGACGGCGTGGTCGGTTGGCCTACTCATAACACCGTCACCAGGAAGCTGCCGCCACCATCGCAGGCCAGGTCGTGGCCCGGCGGCAGGAAAAGCGTGGTGTTGACCTGCTCGACGATGGCCGGGCCGGGGATGCGCATGCCGTGCGCCAGGCGTTCGCCGTCGAAGACCGGAACCTCGGCGAAGCTGCGCGCCTCGGGAAGGAATACCCTGCGCCGGCCCTTGTGCGCGGGCGCCGGGTCGGGTCCCATTTCGGGCTGCGCCGCCAGCGGCGGCTTTTCCGTCACGCCGATGGCGCTCAAGCGCAGGTTGACGAGCTCGATGGCGGTTTCCTCGGCCGCCAGATGGTAGCCGTAGAGGCGGTCATGGGCGGCATGAAAGGCGGCGGCGATGGCGTCCCGGTCGAAGTCCTCGAGGACCGCGGCCGGCAGCTCGACGGTGACCTCGTGGTATTGCCCGAGGTAACGCAGATCCACGGCATGTTCGAGGCGGCGCTTCTCAGGCCGAATGCCGTCGCTGGTCAACACGGCCCCGGCCTCGGCTTGCAGCTCGGCCAGCAAGTGGCCGAGATCTTCGGGGTCGATGCCGCCGGGCGCCAAGATGCCGTGCAGCGAGCGCACGAAGTCGTGCTTGAGGTCGGAGCGCAGCATGCCGGCGGCGCAAAAAATGGACGAATCGCGCGGCACCAGGAAGCGCCGGATGTCGAGCTCAGCCGCGATCATGGCGGCGTGGATGGGGCCGGCGCCGCCGGCGCAGATCATCAGGAATTCCCGGGGGTCGAAGCCCTTCTGCACCGAGATCTCGCGCATCGCCGAGGCCATGTTGACGTTCATCACATCAACCATGCCGGCCGCCGCCGCCACCACGTCGAGGCCCAGCGGCGCCGCGATGTGCTCGGTGATGGCGGACTGTGCGGCCTCCGTCTCCAGGGTTATCTTGCCGCCGGCGAAATAGTCGGCGGCCAAGTATCCCAGCACCAGATTGGCGTCGGTGCAGGTGGGGCGCATCCCGCCCCGGCCGTAGCAGGCCGGGCCGGGATCGGCGCCGGCGCTTTCGGGTCCCATGCGCAGCAGCCCGCCCTCGTCGATCCAGCCGATCGAGCCGCCGCCGGCGCCGATGGTGTTGATCTCCATGGTGGGCAGAGCCAGCGCCAGGCGGCCGATGCTGCCGGCGCTGGTGAGAAGGGGCACGCCGTCCTTGACCAGCGCGGCATCGAAGCTGGTGCCGCCCATGTCGACGGTGATGACGTCGCGGGCGCCATGCCGCGCGGCATAGGCCAGCCCCGCCACCGGTGCCGCGGCCGGGCCCGAAAGCAGCGTCGAGGCCGCCAATTGGCTGACCGCGCCGGCCGAGCTGACGCCGCCGTTGGATTGCATGATCAACAAGACGCCTGCGAAGCCCGAGGTATCGAGCCTGGCCATCAGGCTGTCGAGGTAACGCTTCAGGACCGGCCCCACGGCGGCGTTCAGCACCGTCGTCGAGGTGCGCTCGTAAAACCGCACCTGGGGCAGGATTTGGCAAGATACGGAAAGATATGCCTCAGGCATCGCCGCCGCCACCAGCTCGGCCGCGCGCGCCTCGTGCGCCGGGTTGGCGTAGGAATGCAAAAAGCAGATGGCCACGGCCGCGATGTCCTGGCCGCGAAGCTCTTCTATGGCCGCCGTTACTTCATCTTCGTCCAGCGGCGCGACCACCTTGCCGTCGAGATCGACCCGTTCGGCCACCGGCAGGCGGCGGTGTCGCGGCACCAGGGGCTGGGGGGCGGTGTACTTGTTGTCGTAGAGCTTTTCGCGGATGCCGCGGCGCATCTGCAGGGCATCGCGAAAGCCGCGCGTGGTCAAAAGCCCGGTGCGGGCCACATCGCCGGTGAGCACGGCATTGGTGGTTACCGTGGTGCCGTGGACGATGATCTCGACGCCGGCCAGAAAGTCGTCAAGCGAGGAATTCTTCGCCGCCGCCATCTCGGCAAAGCCCGCGAACACCGCCCGCGAGGGATCCGTGGGCGTCGACAGCACCTTGAAGGCGGTTGCCCCGGCCGCGTCGTGCAGCAAGAAATCCGTGAAGGTGCCGCCCACGTCGACGCCGATGCGAAAACCCATTGCCCCAACCGTGGCCGCCAGATCCGGCCCTGACATAGCCGAAATCGGCGGCCGAATCCATGGCCGGGCCGCCGCCGCTTGCGAGCGCCGCCGCTTACGCTATGCTGGCCCAGCCATGGCAAGGCGCCCGTAGCTCAGGTGGATAGAGCGCAAGATTCCTAACTCGGGGTTCCATTCCCGGACCATTATTTCTTCAACCTTTTCAATAGGTTAGCAGACGATGAAACACCCAAAAACCTCTGGTGAATGATTGGTGAAGTTTGCTGTCCTGCTTTTCTTGTATGAATATAGGATAAGTGGTAGATTAGCTATACTAACAATAGGTTGTTTATCAGGGCACGTAACTCAGTTGGATAGAGTATCAGATTCCTAATCTGAAAGTCGGGGGTTCGAATCCCTCCGTGCCCACCACTCTCACACCCTGCCAAAACACCCTAAAATGAGTTCTAAACCCCCATTTCCCAGATGAACTCGTTAATCGATGCCCTGAGATGGAGATTATGCTATAAGAATCAATATGTTGAGGAGTTGATGGAGTGGTTGGCATGGCACACCCGATGGGTGAATCGAAACGGGACGGACTTCGGGTCG
>JASLXG010000155.1 GCA_030740435.1 Alphaproteobacteria bacterium
CGCTTAGCTCGCCGAAGTCCCTCCCCTGGCGCAACAGCTCGATGGCGTCGGGCGCCTTCTTGGCCTTCATCAGGTCCGACATTTCGCCACCCCGGTAACGTTCTTCGGCGTCGGCCTGGGCGTCGAAGGCAAAGATGGCGCCCATCGAGACGAAGAGCTGGACCGGGCGCTCCGACACCGCCGCTACCGAAGCCGTCATAGCGGCCATCTGGATTTTCTCGTGTTCGGCCGAACAGAGCATGATGTAGAGCGGCGTTTCCGGCATCTCGATTTTCCCGGCGGGTCCGTGATGCGCCTATCTTGCAGAATTCCATTGTGAATTCCAGCGCCGCCTTCCCTGGTAAAACCTTAACCGTTAGGGTGTGCCGCTGAGCCAATCCGGAGGAGACCATGAGCCAGTTCAAGCCGACGGCGCGCAGCCGCGGCCGGCGCGCGCCCAAGCGTCTGCACTGGACGCCGTCGTCGAACGCTTCATGCCCGGCCGTGCGGCCGACATCCGCCCGGCCAACAAGAAGGAGCTCGAGGCCACCACCGTGGTGGCCGGGGCGCCGCTGCCCGATCCCGACCTCGAGGCCGGCATCGAGCTGCCGGACCAGGTAGCCTTTTGCACAGGAATGGAGAAAAACCGATGCCCGACGCAGTGCGCTACGAGATTGAGGGCCACGTCGTCACCCTGACCATCGATCGGCCCGAGATGCGCAACGCCCTGATCGAAGAGGTGGTCGAGGGCCTGGTCGATAGCTGCCTGCGCATCAACGCCGATGATGGCGTGCGGGTGGTGATTGTGACCGGGGCGGGGACGGCGTTTTCAGCCGGCGGCAACCTCAAGGCCATCGACAAGTCGGCCAGCGAGTTCGGCGGCACGCCGGCGGAACTTAGGCAAAAATACCTCACCGGCATCCAGCGCATGCCGCTGGCTTTCTACGGTCTCGAAGTGCCGGCCATCGCCGCCGTCAACGGCCCGGCCATTGGTGCCGGCTGCGACTTGACCACCATGTGCGACATCCGCATCGCCTCGACCAAGGCGCTGTTTTCCGAGGCCTTCGTCAAGCTGGGCCTGATCCCCGGCGACGGCGGCGCCTGGCTGCTGCCGCGCGCCATCGGGCTCTCGCGGGCCTCCGAGATGGCCTTCACCGGCGACCGCTACGACGCCCAGGCGGCGCTCGAGTTCGGCCTGGTCTCTCGCGTGGTCGAGCCCGACGAGCTCATGAATGCAGCTAACGAGTTGGCCGGGCGCATAGCCGTCAACCCGCCGCACGCGCTGCGTATGGCCAAGCGCCTGATCCGCGAGGGCCAGCGCGTCGAGTTCGAGACGCTGCTTGAGATGTCGGCCGGCATGCAGGCCCTGGCCCACCACGCCGCCGACCACAAGGAAGCGATTACGGCGATACTCGAGAAACGCCCGCCCAAGTTCGCCGACGACTAATCCGCGGCAAAACCGGGGTCGGAGTGGGTTTTCGGTCAAACCGGGGTCGGAGTGGGTTTTCGGTCAAAACCGGGGTCGGAGTCGGAGTCGGTTTTGGAGTGGAGTGAACCCCAATCAACCTAACCGTGGAGGGGGCATGCTCAGCGTCGAGGGATTGCGCAGGCCAGGTCTGGCGCCGGTCACGCTAGGCATCGAGGGTGGCCAGTGCCTCGGCCTGAGCGGGCCTTCGGGGGCGGGCAAGACGCTGCTTCTGCGGGCCATCGCCGATCTCGATAAAAACAGCGGTGAGGTTCGCTGTTCCGGCGTGGCGCGATCGGGCATCTCCGCCCCGGCCTGGCGCCGGCGCGTGGCCTATCTGGCGGCCCATGCCGGCTGGTGGGCCGAGGAGGTGGGCGAGCATTTCGAAAGCCGCGAAGACCTGGCCCAACTTCTGCCCCGTCTGGGCCTGCCTGAGGCCGTGCTGGAGTGGCCGGTGGCCCGTCTTTCCACCGGCGAGCGCCAGCGCCTGGTGCTGTTGCGCACGCTGGCACTGGAGCCCCAAGTGCTGTTGCTGGACGAGCCCACCGCGGGGCTCGACCCGGAAGCCGTGGCCCAGGTCGAGAGCCTGCTGCGCGGGCGCCTGGCGGCCGGCGTCGCGATTTTGCTGGTGAGCCACAGCGCCGAACAACTCGAGCGCATTGCCGGGCGCCGCTTGCGCCTCGAGGGCGGCGTTTTGCAAGGTTCCGGCCGGTGACCTTCCTGGCCCTGGGATATGGCGACGTGGCCCTGGCGGCGCTGTTGCTGCTGGCCAATGCCGGGCTCTCGGCGGCGCTCGGCTTCGGGCTCGGCCGGCAGCTCCTGGTGGCGGGCGCGCGCATGGTGGTCCAATTGCTGCTGCTGGGCCTGGTGCTGAAGTTGCTGTTCGCCATTGCTACACCGCTTTGGACGGCACTGGCGGCGCTGCTGATGGTGCTGGTGGCGGGGCGCGAGGTGACGGCGCGCCAGCGCCGCCGGCTGGCCGGACCCTGGCGCTATGGTCTGGGCACAGGCAGCGTCATGGCGGCCGGCATGCTGGTGACGCTCTTGGCCCTGACCGTGGCCATCCGGCCCGAGCCCTGGTATGACGCGCGCTTTGCGCTGCCGCTGTTTGGCATGGTGCTGGGCAATACCATGAACGGCGTGGCGCTGGCGCTCAACGCCTTGATGGAGGGCGTGGCGCGGGAACGCGAGGCCATCGAGGCACGCCTGGCACTGGGCCACGACCGCCACCTGGCCCTCAGCGGGCCGCGGCGCGAGGCCTATCGCACCGGCCTCATTCCCATCGTCAATTCCATGTCGATCTCGGGCCTGGTGTCGCTGCCCGGCATGATGACCGGGCAGATCCTGGCCGGCGTCGATCCGGTCGAGGCCGTCAAGTACCAGATCCTGATCATGTTCGTGATCGCCGGCGGCACCGGGTTCGGCGTGCTGGCCGCCGCCTGGGGCGGCAGTTTTTTGGTCAGCGACAGCCGCCCACCGGCTGCGGCTCGACCGCCTCGAGACGGTCGCCTAGCGCTCCTCGGGCTCGGCGATGCCGTAGTGCGAGGTGACGTTGTGGACGTGGACGTGGCGGCCGCTGGCGATGGCCTGGGTGGCGCCGCCGATGGGGGCGCCGTACTTGATCACCTTGTCGCCGGTGGCGATGTCGGATAGCGCCACCTTGTGGCCGAAGCCCACGTCGTCGGCAAGACGTAGCGTGCCAGTCGCCTCGCCCTCGAGGTCGCAATCCTGGCCGGCTTGGCCATCGGCCAGCAGGGTGGCGACGTTGTCGTCGACGTGCAGCACGATGGCACGGGTCATGAGGCTCTGCTTCCTACGCGAATCCTGAGGCTGGTGTATATCTAGTCTATGTCCTCGGCAAGCGCCTCCGGCTTCGCGCCCATCATTCGCGCCCTGGCGGTACCCACTTATGGCGCCTACTCGGCGGGTAACCTGGTGTCGCTGATCGGCTTTTGGATGCAACGCGTCGGCGTCGGCTGGCTGACCTGGGAGCTCACCGAATCGCCCACCTGGCTCGGCGTGATGGCATTTGCCGACCTTATTCCCTCGGTCTTCATCGCGCCGCTGGCCGGCTCGGTGGCCGACCGCTGGAACCGCCTGATGCTGATCAAGGTCGGGCAGGTTCTAGCCTGCCTGCAAGCTGGGGTACTGGCGCTGCTGACCGGGGCCGGCTGGATCAACGTCGAGGTCTTGTTGCTGCTGATCCTGGTGGGCGGCTTTGTCGCCGCTTTCATGATGCCGGTGCGGCTGGCCCTGATCCCCAGCCTGGTGCCGCCGCCGCACATGCCGGCCGCCGTGGCCCTCAACGCCAGCATCTTCAACCTCTCGCGCTTCATCGGCCCGGCCCTGGCCGGCCTGGTCATCCTGCACTGGGGCGTCGGGGCGACCTTTGCCGTCAATGCCGTCACCTTCATCGTCTTCCTGGTGGTGTTGATGCGCCTCAGCTTGCGGCCCGAGGAAGCCACTTCCCGCAAGTCGGGCGGCAGCCTGTTGCGTGACGCCGCCGAGGGTTTTCGCTACGCCGCCGGCCATCCCGGCATCGCCCCCATCCTGGTGCTGCTGGTGTTCATGAGCTTGTGCGCCCGGCCGGTCGCCGAGTTGTTGCCCGGCTTCGCCGCCCAGGTCTTTCAGGGCGGGCCCGATATCCTGGCGCTGCTCACCTCGAGCGCCGGCATCGGCGCCACCGTCGGCGGCCTCTGGCTGGCCCGGCGCGGCGATCCGGCGGGCCTGACGGGCGTCGCCCTGATCTCGACCCTGGTGCTGGTGGCGGCGCTGCTGCTGTTCGTGGCCAGCGACTCGCTGTGGCTGGCGGTGCCGGCCATCGCCGCGGCCTCGTTCTGCATGTTGCTGGTCGCCGTGGGGGCGCAGACCTTGCTGCAACTCTCGGTCGACGCGGCGCTGAGGGGCCGCGTGCTCAGCCTATTCGGCATGGTCATCCGCGGCGGCCCGGCGCTGGGCGCCCTGGCCATCGGCGCGGCTTCCGAGATCATCGGCCTGCAACTGGCCCAGGGCGCGGCGGCCTTGCTGATGCTGCTGGGCCTGGCTTGGCTGTGGCGCCGCCGCCAGCACATCGCCGCCGCCCTGGAGGGCGGGAAGTGAAAGGCTCACCGTCGCGGGGCTGGTTGCTGCTGCTGGGCGCCGGCCTGGCGCTGGGGGCGGTGGTCGTTTTTCTCGCGCTCAGCTTCCCCGAGGCGCTGGCCGACCAGGACCAGTGGTTGCGCCTGGTCTATCTGGTGGCGCTGCTGGCGGTGCTGGCGAGCGGGGCTGCCTGGCGTCGCCGGCCGCCGCTTGCCCAGTGGCTGCGCCAGTCCCTGATCTGGCTGGCCATCGGCGTGGTACTGGTCTCGGTCTACGCGCTGCGCCACGATGCCCTGACCCTTTACCAGCGCGTGGTGGCCGAGCTTTTGCCCCACCAGGGCTCGGTCGCCGGCAGCGCCGTCAGCTTCGTGGCCCGCCAGGGCGGCCAGTTCGTCATCGAGGCCGAGGTCGATGGCACACGCCTGCGCTTTCTCGTCGACACCGGCGCCTCCGACGTGGTGCTCAGCCCGGCCGACGCCGAACGCCTGGGCATAGACCTGGCCAAGCTCTCGTTCGACCGGCGCTACGCCACGGCCAACGGCCCCGTCCTGGGCGCGCCCGTGCGGCTTCGCCGCGTCGCCGTCGGGCCCATCGTGCTCGAAGACGTGCGGGCCTCGGTCAACCAGGCCGCCATGCAGCACTCACTGCTGGGCATGAGCTTCCTGGGGCGCCTCGGCCGCTATGAAGTCCGCGAAGGGGTTCTTACGCTGGAACGCTGACCCAGAACATGCGAGGCCAGCGAGAGCGCCACGCAGACGACGATCAGCAGCACCAGCGGCCGGGCGCTGTCGGCCAGCATGAGGCCGACCAGATAAGACGCCGCGGCGCCGAAACCGATCTGCATGGAACCCGCCAGGCCGGCCGCGGCGCCGACGCGCCGGGGATCGGCGCTGATGGCGCCGGCCGTGCCTGAGGGGATGCAGAGGCCGTTGCCGATCGAGACGATCGACATCAAACCAAAGAGCGTGAGCGGGGTCAGGCCGAGGCTGAACTCCGTGACTGCGAGCGAGAGGGAGCCAATTAGCGCCACACATATGCCGGCCCAGATCAGGCGCGGGATGCCCAGACGCTTGACCAGGCGGGCCGTGGCAAAGTTGGCGCCGACGTACGTCACCGAGATGATTACGTAGTAGAGGCCGAAATCGGTCGGCGAGCGGCCCATGAGGTCGACCATGACGTAAGGTGCGCCGCCCATGAAAGCAAAATAGGCCGAGGTGATAAAGGCCACCTGGAAGGCATAGCCGTTGAAGGCGCGGTTTCGCAAAAGCTGCCAGAACGAGAGGAAAAGGCTGGCGAACTCGGCCTGGTGGCGGCCCTCGTGCAGGGTTTCAAAGGCAAAGAGGTATGCCGCGCCCCAGGTCAGCGCCGCCAGGCCCAGAATGAACACGAAGGTGGCCCGCCAGCCCAGCCAATCCTCAAACAGACCGCCGACCACCGGCGCCAGCGTCGGCGCCACCACCACGGCCATGGTCAAGTAGGCGATCATGGCGGCGGCGCGTTCCGGCGCATGCAGGTCCCGCACCATGGCCCGTGCCATGACCAGGCCGGCCCCGCCGCCGATGGCCTGCACCAGGCGCCCGGCGATCAGCATCTCGATGCTGGTTGCCGCCACGCAAAGCACCGTACCGGCGAGGAAGATGCCCAAGCCGGCCAGCAGCACCGGGCGGCGGCCAAAGCGGTCCGAGAGCGGCCCATAAGCGAGCTGGGCCAGCGCCAGGCCGACGAGATAAACCGTCAGCGTCAACTGCACCACGGCATAGCTGGTGCCGAAGGCGCGCTGCAGCCCCGGCATCGAGGGCAGGATGGCGTTCAGCGTGAAGGTGCCGAGGCCGGCGACGGCGATCAATATGGCGAGCGAGGGGCGGCGCGGTGCGGACATCACCGGGCCGGGCCTAACATCCGGCCGCGCCCGACGCAAGGCTTGCCGGGCCGGCGCTGGGCGCCGATTATGGCCTCGAAGGTGAAACCAGCGGAGAGAGGCCATGAACCGTATTTACAATCCCGAGGGCGTGCATACCCCGGTGGGCAATTATCACCACGGCTGCGAGGTGCCGGCCGGCGCCCGCTGGCTGATGCTGGCCGGCCAGGTGGGCGTCAAACCGGACGGCACTTGGGCCGAGGGCGCGGCTGCCCAGGCCGAACAGGCCTGTCGCAACATCGTCGCCATCCTGGCCGAGGCCGACATGGGGCCCGAGGACATCGTCAAGCTGGTCACCTATCCGGTCGGCGCCGAGCACATCCCGGCCGTTCGCGCGGCCCGCGACGAAGTGCTCGGCGTGGCGCCGCCGGCCACGCTGATCGTGGTCCCCGCCCTGGCGGTGCCGGAAGCGCTGATCGAGATCGAGGCCATCGCGGCGAAGGCGTAGAGCGAGCTCCAAACAAAGCGCCCCCACCCCGGCCCCCATCAGAGGGGGAGAAGAAAACGCTGGTTGGTGCCGGCTCCCTCCCTCCTTGTGGGAGGGTGAGGGTGGGGGGGTATGCTGTATCCGCTCAAGGTGCGCTGGGAATGGTAATCCCTTTCTGCACCGCCGGGCGGGCGTGGATGGTATCGAACCAGCGCTTGACGTTGGGCCATTCGGCCAGGTCGACTTCCTGCCACTCGTAGCGCAGCACCCAGGGGAAGGTGGCGATGTCGGCGATGGAATAGTCGTCGCAGATGAAATCGCGGCCTTCCAGGCGGTCGTTCAGCACGCCGTAGAGCCGGCGCATTTCCTTTGTGTAGCGCTCGACGCCGTAGCTCACCTTGCGCGCCTCTTGGGAACGCAGGAAGTGGTGGACTTGGCCGAAGTTGGGCCCCACGCCGCCCATCTGCCACATCAGCCATTGGATGATGTCGTAACGCTTGCGCTGCTCGGTGGCGAAGAGAAGGCCCGTCTTGTCGCCCAAGTACATCAAGATGGCGCCCGATTCGATCACCGTATAGGGGCCGCCCTCGGCGTCCTGGTCGACGATGGCGGGGATCTTGCTGTTGGGGTTGATGGCGATGAACCCGGGGCTGAACTGGTCGTCCTGGGTGATGTTGATGGGATGGACGGTGTACTCGAGGCCGCATTCCTCGAGCATGATGGAGGCCTTGCGGCCGTTGGAAGTGCCCCAGGTGTAGAGATCGATCATGGCTTCCTCACTAGCGCGTTGGAAACTGTGGTTCTTCGCCCTCGGGCAAATCGACCTCGAAGGCGTTCAGCGTCATCGATACCAGCGTGTAATAGCCCATCGTGCCGACCAATTCGACCAGCGCCTTGGTGCCCAAAAGATCGACGGCGCGCTGGTAGAGGGCTTCCTCGAGGCGGCGGTTGTGCACGAGTGCGATGGCGACGTCGTAGATCATCTGTTCGTCCGCGGCCAAATCGGGCGGTGCCTTGCCGTCCTTGATGGCTTCGATGGTTGCCAAAGCTACACCGCCCTCACGGGCCAGCCGGGCGTGGGCCCACCATTCGAACTGGGTCCGCCAATGCGCCGCCACCACCAGCACGGCGATCTCGTAAAGCCGGGGCGGCAGCGAGGAGCCGAAGCGGATGAAGGCGCCGAGCTGCTGGGCCGGGCCGCACAAACCCGGGCTTTGCAGCCAGATGGCCAGCGGCCCCGGCGCGCCGCCGCGGGGTCCGGCCTGCATGGCTTCGAGCACTTGGCGCTGCTCGGCGTCGAGCTCGGCCGCGTCGAGTTCGGAAAGCCTGCTCATGGCGCGCTCTAACGCCCGCTGAAGTTGGGAGCGCGTTTTTCCAGATAGTGCGCCACGCCCTCCTTGAAGTCCTCGCTCTTGAAGGATTGCACCATCTCGACGTTGGCCTCGGCCACGGCCTGGGCCAGGGTCTGGAATTGGGCGCCGTAGACTTGGCGTTTCATCACTTGAACCGAGCGCGGCGAGACCATGGTGGCGAGTTCGGTGGCGTAATCCTTGACCGCTGCCCCGAGCTCGTCCTGGGGCACCACCTGGTTGACCAGGCCCATGCGGCCGGCCTCGGCGGCGTCGATTTTGCGCGCCGTCAACAGAAGATCCAGGGCGTGGGCGTGGCCCACCAATTTCGGCAGCATCCAGCTGATGCCGTGCTCGGCGATCAGGCCGCGGCGCGAAAAGGCGGTGGTGAAGACGGCATCGCTGCCGGCGATGCGCACGTCGCAATAGAGCGACATGACCAGGCCGAGCCCGGCGCAGGGGCCGTTGATGGCGCAGACGATGGGCTTGGGCGTGGCCGGAAAGTAGGAATACTGGGTCTGGAAATCGGGCAGTTCCGTGGCCTCGTAGGGCGCCGTTTTGGGCGGCTCCTGGCCGCTGTCGGGATCGACGGCACTGAGCAGGTCCATGTCGGCGCCGGCGCAGAAGCCGCGCCCGGCGCCGGTCAGCACCACGACTTTCACGGCCTCGTCGCCGCCGGCCTCGGTCATGGCCTGGCGCACCTCCTGCTCCATCATGCGGGTCCAGGCGTTGAGCCGGTCGGGCCGGTTGAGCGTGATGGTGGCGATGCCGTCGGCTGTCTCAAAAAGGATGTCCTGATAGCTCATGGATTCGGGTTCCTGTGATGCGAAGAATTCCGTGGGGCGCGGGGTCAGGCCGGCAGGGCCAGACCCTCGACGATGCGGCGCGATGTCACCATGTCGCTGGTGGCGTCGCGGAACCTGCCAAGTTGGGGGTTGTCGCGGTGGATTTCGAGGGCCGCCTGGTCGGCGTAGACCTCGTAGAGCAGGAAAGTGTTCTCGTCGTCGCGCGAGGCATAGACGTCGAACTGCTTACAACCCGCTTCGCCAGCCAGTGTCTTGGCGGCATGGTCGTTCATTTCGCGCATGAAATACTGGCGTTGGGCGGCGTCGACCTCGAGTTGGACGAACAAGGCAATTTTGCTCACGGTGTGATCTCCGGAAGGGGGATGACGGCAACTGATTTGCCTAGCACGCTGGCCGGCCGGCCGCCAGGGCGAAAACCGCCGACCTTCAGGAACTCGGCGGTAACGGCGGAACACTTACGCCCAGCCGCATCAGCACCTGGCGCAATTTGTCGGGATAATCGCTGACGATGCCGTCGACGCCGAGTTTGACGAAGCGCTCCATCTCGGCCTTGCTGTTGACGGTCCAGACCAGGACCTTGAGGCCGAGTGCCTGGGCCTCGGCCACCTGGGCGGCGTCGAGTTCGCGCCAGTAGACCGACCAGGTGTTGCAGCCGGCGCGCTTGACGAGCTTTGGCACGGAGCCGGCGAAATCATCGACGTCCAGGCCGTTGGTCCAGGCCGAGGGGCCGGGACGGCCGCGTTGGACGTTGTCGATCCAGGATTGCTGGGCCGTCAGGCAGATGGTCTCGATCTCTGGCGCCAAGCGGCGAACATGGGCCAGCGTACGCCAGTCGTAGGATTGGATGGCGGCAAAGGGCAGCGTTCCGCTGCGGCGCAGCACCTCGACCACCTTGGCGGCAAAACCCGCCGGCTCGAGGGTCTCTTCGGGCCTGTCGGGGCGGCCCTTGATTTCGATGTCGAGGCGCACATCCCGGCGGCCAAAATGGCGCCACAGCGTAATCACCTCGTCCAGCGTCGGCATGGCCGTGCGGTCGATCGGCTGCTGCTTCTTGAAGCGCTGGGCGTACGACTTGCGGCGCGGGTTGAGGCGGCCCACGTCGTAGGTTCTGAGCTCGTCCAAGGACAGCGTGATCAGCGCCGGTCCGTCGGCCAGCAGCCAGTTTCCCTCGGCATCCCGAGTGACGTCGGGATTGAGCGACTGGTGGTGGCTGACCACGACGCGGCCGTCTTTGCTGACGCTCACGTCCAATTCCAGCACCGTCACGCCGAGCGTCAAGGCACGGGCGAAGCCAGGCAGGGTGTTTTCCGGAAGCAAACCCCGGGCGCCACGGTGGCCGATCAACTCGAAGGCCGGGCGGGGCGCTGCCGGGCGGCCGACCTGGGGTTGCTCCGGCGTCGCCCCGCAGGCCGCCAGGAACAAGGCCGTCCCCAGCCAAGTGGTCAGGCAGAGGCGAGAAATCGCTGCCGCCATCTGATCTCTCCCTTCAGGAGCCGGTATTGGTTTGCAACAATCGAAACAACAAAAGTCGGCTTGGTAGCAAACCGAAACAGTTCGATCCGAGGCACCCCCTCAATCCGCGAATTCGATCTCGGCCTTCATGGCGAGCGCGCCTTCGGGCGTGAGAGCGGCCAGGTCGCAGCCCTGGCCGTCGGCCGTGGGGCGGCCGGTGAGGCGGAAGGGGGCGGTGGCGAAAAGCGGCCGCATGGCCCGGAAGCCGAAGGACTTGAGGGCCCGCCCGCCGCTTGAATCGCGACACAGCTCGAGCAGTAATATGGCCGTCAGCGGCCCGTGAACCACCAGGCCGGGATAATGCTCGACGCCGGTGGCATAGGGCTCGTCGTAGTGGATGCGGTGGGGGTTGAAGGTGACGGCGGAAAAGCGGAACAGCATCACCGGATCGGGATCGATCTCTTGCTGCCAGTCGTTGGCCAAGGGTTCGGGCTCGGCTTCCGCCACCGCCGGTACCGAAGTCTGGGCCTCGGCCTCGCGCATGACGATGTCCTGTTCTTCCTCGACGCAAAGGCCGCTTTCGTCGAACACACGGTAGGCCACCGTGATGAACGCCAGCTTTCCCGACCGGCCTTCCTTTTCCCGGATGCGTATAACTTCCGATTCGCGGCGGATGCGGTCGCCGAGCCGGATGGGGCGCTGGTACTGCATGCGGGCGCCGGCGAACATGCGTCGCGGGAAGGGCACGGGCGGCATGAAGCCCGAGTCCATAGTGAGGCCATCGGCGCCGACCGCGGACTGGCGGTCCTGGTTGGGGAAATAGAGCCAATGCCAGCCCCAGGGCAGGTTGTCGCCGAGGGTGGGCGGCGGCTCGTCGCGATCGAGGGTGGCGGCCAGGTTGCCGGTCATGGCGGGGGTGGCGATGTCCTCGCGCACCTCCAGGCTGGCGCTCCAGTCTGCGTAGCTCACGGCGGCATCGCTCATGGTGGTTCTCCCGATTTTCCGACTACTCCGCGCCGTCGCTTTCGCCGGCGGCGAATTCCTTGGCTATGGCTCTGCTGTGTTGGCCCAACTCCGGCACGGGCGCGAACTCGGGCGCCTCGCCGGCCACCCGGGCCGGCGGCGCCACCACGTCGATGCTGCCGCCGGGGATGGGCTGGGGCACCAGCCTGAGCGCCGGATGCTGGGCCAGATCGTCGAGCGAATTGACCGCACCATAGGCCACCCGCCCGCGCTTGAGACGCTCGACCAGCGTCTCGCGGTCGTGGGCCGAAAAGACCGCTTCGATTTCGCTATCCAGCGCCTGGCGATTGGCCACCCGGGCCTGGTTGTCATGGAAAAGTTCGTGCTCGGCCAAATCAGGCCTTTCCAGCACGTGCTCGCAAAAGCGCTGCCATTCGCGGGCGTTCTGGATCGACAGCACGATCAGCTCGCCGCCACGGGCGGCATAGGCGCCATAAGGGGCCAGCACGGGATGGTGCAGCCCGATGCGGCCTGGCGGCCGGCCGGCGGCGTGGTACAAGAGCGGTACCGCCATCCAGTCGGCCAGGGCGTCGAAGAGCGAAACCTTGAGGCCCTTGCCGGTGCCGGTACGGTAGCGCTCATGCAGCGCCTCGAGAATGGCGCCAGCGGCATACATGCCGCAGGAAATATCGGCCACCGAGACGCCCACCCGGCCCGGCGCCTCAGGCGTGCCGGTGATCGAGGCCAGCCCCACCTCGGCCTGGATCAGCATGTCGTAGGCCCGCATGTGGCTGACGCGTTCATCGTCGCCATAGCCCGAGATATCGCAGGTGATAAGCCGGGGATGGCGCCGGCGCAGCTCGTCCGAGCCGATGCCGGCGCGCTCGGCGGCACCGGGTGCCAGGTTCTGGATGTAGACGTCGGCCCGGGCCAGGATGCGGTCGAGAAGCGCCGCGTCGTCAGGCTGTTTGAAGTCGAGCTTGAGCGATTCCTTGCCCCGGTTGAGCCAGACGAAATAGGCGCTGTGGCCGCCGGCCACGGCATCGTAGTGCCGGGCGAAATCGCCTTCCGGGCGCTCCACCTTGATCACCCGGGCGCCGGCATCAGCCAGGCGCGAGGAACAATAGGGCGCCGCCACGGCCTGCTCGACGGCCACCACCAGGATGTCCTTCAAGGCGCCTCGCATCAGTACGACCGGGGCAAGCCCAGCGCGCGCTCGGCCAGGAAGGTGAGGATCAGGTTGGTCGAGATCGGCGCCGTCTGGTAGAGCCGCGTCTCGCGCCACTTGCGCTCGACGTCGTATTCCTCGGCGAAGCCGAAGCCACCAAAGGTCTGCAAACAGGCCTCGCCGGCCTGCCAGGCGGCCTCGGAAGCCAGCAGCTTGGCCATGTTGGCCTGTTCGCCGGCCGCCAAGCCGGCCTCGAAGCGGCGCGCCGCCTCGTGCACCATCAAGTCCGCCGCCTCGGTGGCGGCATAGGCCCGGGCCAGGGGAAACTGAATCCCCTGGTTCTGGCCGATGGGGCGGCCGAAAACCTGGCGCTCGCAGGCGTATTCGCTGGCCTTGGCCAGGAACCAGCGGGCATCGCCGATGCATTCGGCGGCCACCAGCACGCGCTCGGCGTTCATGCCGTCGAGGATATAGCGAAAGCCCTGGTCCTCCTCGCCGATCAGGCTGTCGGCCGGGATGCGCAGGTCCTCGAAGAAGATCTCGGTGGTGGCATGGTTGATCATGGTGCGGATGGGCTTGATCGTCATGCCGCGCCCCAGCGCCGCCTGCATGTCGACGAGAAAGACCGAAAGTCCCTGGGTGCGCTTCTCGACACGGTCCCGCGCCGTGGTGCGGGCCAGCAGCAGCATCAGGTCGGAATGCTCGGCCCGCGAGGTCCAGACCTTCTGGCCGTTGATGACGTATTCATCGCCGTCACGCACGGCCGTGGTGCGCAAGCTCAGCGTATCCGTGCCGCTGGTCGGCTCGCTCACCCCGAAGGCCTGCAGCCGCACCTCGCCCGAGGCGATCTTGGGCAGCCAGCTGTCTTTCTGTTCGTCGCTGCCGTGCCTGAGCAAGCTGCCCATGATGTACATTTGGGCGTGGCAGGCGCCCGAGTTGGCGCCCGATTTGTTTATTTCCTCGAGGATGGCGGCGGCCGCGCTCAGCGGCAGGCCCGAGCCGCCGTATTGTTCGGGCACCAGCACGGCCAGGAACCCGGCATTGGTCAGGGCCTGGACGAATTCCGTGGGATAGCCGCGGTCGCGGTCCTTCTGGCGCCAGTACTCACCGGGGAAATCAGCACAGAGAGCCCGCACCGATAGGCGGATTTGTTCGATGGTGTCGTCAGAGTCGGTTCTGTCGCTGTCGGGCGCAGGTTGGGCGTTCATTCGGGGCTCTGCCAGGTGAATTCCAAAGGACATCCGATTGTGCGACCTCGTGGCGTGCGCCGCAAGCGCTCAAGGGTCGCCTCAATTTTTTGCTGACAGAAAAATACCTCGTCAGCAACAATATTGATATCATTGATAAGTTGCAATAATTAACATATAATACTCCAGGGAATAAATGATTACATATAATAAACTTAAGTATAGCATGTTCAATTCACTCGGTTTTTTCTTCCATGAACGATGTCCATCTTGATCGTATTTTCCTTTTTGATCTAATTCCCGCGCTGATACATTCTAATACTACACTTCCTTTGCTTGTTCGGTCTCTGAATCTTCCCCTCAGCTCGTTGCCAGATTCCATTTCTTCCTGCCGCTTCGATGTCATGACAATAAATTCCCGTTGACCACTTGCGGAGCGCAAAATTTTGATCAATTCTGGTCCGTTAGAGATGACTCGAAGAGTACCTCGTCGCGCACGCTGTATTTGTGTTAGCGTCGCTTTATTTTCAAGTCTCTCTATAAATGTCATATCCGAGGAATTTGTTACCATATGTGATGGTAATGTTACTTCAAGATTGCTATTCACAGCGGTACTGAAATCTCTAATCAAAATAAAGGGGCGGGACCGACGCCGGTGGAGCTGGTAAAAAAATCCCAGTCCACCAGCAATTATCGCAACCAAAATTCCTGCAAATAATTCGATGCTCAGTTGAGAAAATGGCTGCATGGTCCTTGCACCGTTTTCAATTTCTATCTTCAGACCATTATCGATGAGATAGTATCTTGAGACAAGAGAAATTATGTCCAAGAAAAACGCCCATTCGTCCAGGAATTTCTGCTAATGCGTCAGTATCCCGCTACAACGGCCAGACCCAAACGATCATGGGCACGGCGACGATGGTCAGCAGTACCTCGAGCGGCAGGCCGAGCCGCCAGTAATCGCCGAACTCGTACCCGCCGGGCCCCATCACCAGGATGTTGTTCTGGTGCCCGATGGGGGTCAAGAAAGCGCAGCTTGCCCCCACCGCCACCGCCATCAGGAACGCGTCCGAACTGACCCCCAGGCTGGCCGCCAGGCTGACGGCGATGGGCGCCATGACGAGCGCCGTGGCGGCGTTGTTGAGGATGTCGGAAAGCGTCATGGTGACAACCAGCAAGAGCGCCAGCACCAGCACCGGTGCCAGGCCGCCAGCCACGGCGAGAATGCCCCGGGCCGCCAGTTCCGTGGTGCCCGAGGACTCCAGTGCCCCGGCCAGCGGGATCATCGAACCCAGCAGCACGATCACCGGCCAGTCGATGGCGTCATATAGCTCGCGTGCCGGCACCAGGTTGGTCATGACCATCAGCGAGGCAGCGGCACAGAGCGCTACCGGCAGCGACACGACGCCGAGCGTCGCGGCGACGATGGCCAGGCCGAAGACGCCCATGGCGATGCCGGCCTGGTGGCGTTTGCCCACTTGCCAGCCGCGTTCGGCCAGCGGCAACAGGCCCAGCGCCGCCACCACCTCGGCCAGCGTGTCTTCCTCGCCCTGCAACAGCAGCACGTCGCCGGCCTGGAACTTGAGGCCCCGCAGCCGGTCGCGGAAGGGTTTCCCCTGGCGGGCCACGGCCAAAAGGTTGATGCCGTAGCGGCTGCGAAAGCGTAATTGCGCCGGCGTCCGTCCCTCGAGGCGCGTCCGTGGCGGCACCACGGCCTCGATCAGCGCCATGTCCTCGGAGTGCAGAAGATGGCCGCGGGCCTGGTCGGTGCCGACGAAAGTGAGCCCGAGCGTCGAGACGAACTTGTCGAAGCCGGCGGGATCGGCCTCGACGATGAGGATATCGCCGGACTTGATGGCCTCGCGGCGCAGCCAGCGCACGATGCGTTGGCCCCGGCGCACGATGGCGATGACGGCGACGCCGAAGTCCTCGGGCGAATCCTCGAGGTCCTTTACCTTCAGGCCGACGGCTTGCGAATCCTTCGGCACCTTGATCTCGGCCACGTAGTCCTCGATGTCGAAAAGCTCGGCCGCCGTCAGCCGCGCCCGGCGCTGGCCGGGGATCAGGCGCCAGCCCACGAGTGCGATGAACACCAGTCCGGCCAGCGCCAGCACGCCGCCCACCGGCGTGAAGTCGAACATCGAGAAAGGCTGGCCCAAGCGCTCGCCGCGATATGTGGCGATGATGATGTTGGGCGGCGTGCCGATCATGGTGACGAGGCCGCCGAGGATGGAGCCGAACGAGAGCGGCATCAGCAAAATACTCGGCGAGCGTTCCGCCTTGGCCGCCGATTGCAATGCCAGCGGCATCATCAGCGCAAGCGCGCCGACGTTGTTCATTAGCGCCGAGGCCGCCGCCGCCACGCCCGAAAGCGCGCCCACGTGCAAGGTGGGTGTGGCGGTGGCCGGGGCCAAAAGACGCAACACCATATCCAGCGCGCCCGAGTTGGAGAGCGCCCGGCTGATCACCAGCACCGCCGCCACCGTGATGACGGCGGGGTGGCCGAAACCGGCAAAGGCGCTGCCCGTCGGCACCACGCCCAGCAGTACCGCCAGCAGCAGCGCCGCGAAGGCCACCACGTCATAGCGCCACGGCCCACGGGCGAAGAGGGCGAAGACGGCGACCAGGATGGCCGTTATCAGGACTTGGTCCAGCGACATCTGCCTTTGCTGCTCGATAAGGGGTTGACCCAGGCGCCGCACATCCTACCGTTGGCAGCGGCCGACAAACCAGTGGCGAGGTAACCCCATGTCCGTACCCTTCGAAGGCGGCTGCCTCTGCGGTGCCGTGCGCTACCGCTGCTCGACCGAGCCCGACCGTGTCTATTTTTGCCATTGCAGCAATTGCCGCAAAGTTTCGGGCACCGCCTTCCACACCGGCGTCATGGTGCGCCGCGGGGCCTTTGAGCCCCCATTTCCCAGATGAACTCGTTAATCGATGCCCTGAGATGGAGATTATGCTATAAGAATCAATATGTTGAGGAGTTGATGGAGTGGTTGGCATGGCACACCCGATGGGTGAATCGAAACGGGACGGACTTCGGGTC
>JASLXG010000156.1 GCA_030740435.1 Alphaproteobacteria bacterium
GGCTTAGCCGGACCTCCGCCTCGCGGAGCTTGCCGATAATCTGCTCAACCGTGTGATTCTTCTTCGCCATTTTGCCCTCCTTCAAGCCAACCCAATCCTAACATCCGGGCTGGACCAGTTTTCGGGGGGCAGGCCAACTGGCGGAACTGCACGACGGCGGTTTCGAGATCGAAAGCGAGATCGGCGTGGGAACCAAAGCGACGATCTGGTTTCCCAAGGAGAGAATTGTCGGCGACGGTTGAGCAGAAGCGGCAGCAGAGCGAGCGCCCCGGCACCCGGCCGAAGCCGGGTGCCGGAGTGGTTCTCGATTGGCTGACCCGCTATCAGAAGTTATAGACGAATATAACACCAATACCGATCGGCGCGACGTAGCGGATAAGGAAGCGCCACAAACCATAGCCCGAGGTCATGGCGAGCTCTTCCTCGGTGTCTTTTTGCGTCATGATCCAGCCCGCGAATACCGCCATCAACAGGGCGCCCAGCGGCAACATGATGTTCGCCGTGAGGAAGTCATAGAGGTCGAACAGCGTCTTGCCCTCGAAGCGTCCGATGAAGCCCAGCGGGTGAAAACCCTTCCACAAATTGAGCGACAGCACCGTGGTCAAACCCAGCAGCCAGGCCGCTCCGGCCACGCTGGCCGAGGCCTTGGCCCGATCCATGCCGCGTTCCTGCAGCCATTCGACGATGGCCTCGAGCATCGAGATCGACGATGTCCAGGCAGCCACCACCAGCATGACGAAGAACAGGCAGCCGATGATCTGGCCGGCCGGCATTTGGCCAAAGGCTATGGGCAAGGTGACGAACACCAGGCCCGGCCCAGCGGCGGCATCGAGGCCGTTGGCAAAGACGATGGGAAAGATCGCCAGGCCGGCCATCAAGGCGACCAGGGTGTCGATGATGGCGATGGCAAACGAGGTCTGGGCGATCGAGGTGCTGCTTTCGAGGTAGGATCCGTAGGCGAACACCGCCCCGCCGGCGATGCTCAGGGTGAAAAAGGCGTGGCCGATGGCGGTCAGCACGGCCTCGGCCGTGAGTTTGGAGAAATCCGGATTGAAGAGGAAGTTGAGCGCCTTGCCGAAGCTGGCGCTATCGACCACCAGATTGTAGATGATCAGGACCAGCAGAAGCACGAACAGGCAGGGCATGAGAATGGTCACGGCACGTTCGATGCCGCCTTTGACGCCGCTCGCCGAAACACCGACGGTGAGCACCATGAAAACCGTGTGCCACAACACCAACTGGCCGGGTGAGGCCAGCAGGCCGCCGAATATGCCGCCGACTTGATCGGCGGTAGCGCCGTTGAAGGCGCCCGAAATGGTATGGCCGATATAGGGAATAGCCCAGCCGGCGATGACGCTATAGAAGGACAGGATGAGGAACGCAGCCGCCATCATCATGACGCCAAGCAGGCCCCAGCGCTGCGAGCGGTTTGATTCCTGGGCCAACGCCACCATGGAATTGACCGGGCTGCGGCGGCCGCGGCGGCCGAGCATGATCTCGGCGATCATTATCGGCACGCCGATGGCGGCAATGCAGACCAGGTAGACGATGACGAAGGCGCCACCGCCGTTTTCCCCGGTGATGTAAGGGAACTTCCAAATATTGCCGAGCCCGACCGCGGACCCCGCAACCGCCAAGATAAAAGTCGGCCAGTTCGACCAAGTTTGGTGCGCCTGTCGAGTAGAGCCCGCCGCAATATCCGTCATTTTCGCCCCCATAATCCGCTGCTACCCAAATCGACGTCGCGTTAGTCGTCGATGGTGACAGAAAACCGGTTGAAAATCAACGATCTAGAGGGCGATAATAGTTCAGCCAAGCAGGATCGGCAGAGCGACTGCCGACTTGCATTCTTTCGCAGCTAGCCCCCTGCCTCTTCCCAAGTAAAGATCATCTGCAACTGGCCGGCCGTGTTGCCGATGGCGGCGAGGCAGGCGTCGGCGCGGTTTTTGGGGATGGAGACGGCGAAACGGGTGGCGTATTCCGAGCGTCCGCGATCGATCTGGCGTTGCGAATTCATGCTGACGATGTTGGCCCCGAACTGGCCGAAAACCTCGGTCAGCCGGGCCAGCAGGCCGGGCTGGTCGCCGCCCGTGACCTGGATGCGGTGGCTGACGCGGCCGGAGTGCTCGTGCTGGGGCTGGTATTTGAAGTTGCTCACCCGCACCTCGGCATCGGCCAGCGGCTCGAGGGCCCGCAATTCAGTTTCGGCCCGGCGGTTGCCCAGGCTGTCGGGCAGCTCGCAGACGCTGGAGAACTCGAAGCTGGTGCCGAGCACGGCAAAGTTCGTATCGCCGAGATCGGCGCCAAGCTCGAAAAGCTGCGCCGTGATGGCGGCGATGACGCCGACCCGGTCGGCGCCGGTGATGGAAATCAGCACAGTCTTGGCCATGGTCTCCCTCGTTAGTACCCACTATCTTAGCCCATGTCGGAATTGATCCAAGCTTTCAAGGAAACTTCGTGTCCGCATCCCTACCCGACTACGGCCCCGACGTCGTGCTCAACGACCCCGCCTTCATCCATCCCACGGCCTTGCTGTTCGGCAAGGTCACCGTCGGCCCCGGTGCCTCGATCTGGCCATATGCCGTGATCCGGGCGGAAAACCACGAGGTGGTGATCGGGGCCCACAGCAACATCCAGGATTTCGCCATGATCCACGTCGGCGACCAGACGCCGACGCTGATCGGCGAGAACTGCTCGATCACGCACCACTGCACCATCCACGGCGCCGATGTGGGCGACAATTGCCTGATCGGCATCAACTCGACGCTGATGGACGGCGCCGTGATCGGCGCCAACACCACCGTCGGCGCCGGCACCCTGATCACCCCCAGCACGGAAATCCCGGCCGATACAGTGGTCGTCGGCTCGCCCGGCAAGGTCATCAAGGAACGCAGCAACTATGTCCGCAACCGGATCAACGCCTTCATGTACGAAGGCAACGCCCGGGCCTATGCGGCCGGCCGGCACCGGCTTTGGGACGATGCCGATTTCCTGGCCGAGATCGGCACCGAGGTCAAGCGCCTGCAGGCGGAAGAAGCGGCCACGGCGGCCGACTGAGGAAACCACGCCATGCAATCTCCATACTTGCTGTTCATCGGCGATGCCCGCGACCAATTGGCGGCCAAGACGGCCCAGGGCGTGGCCGACTGGCGGCCCCAGCAGTGCCTGGGCCAGCTCAAGCTGCCGGGCTGTCAGGCCGACCTCGGGATCAATGAGCTAAGCCCGGCCGCCGCCGCGGCCGCCGGCGCCCGGACCATGCTGGTCGGTGTGGCCAACGCCGGCGGCGTGCTCTCGCCGGCTTGGACGGAGACCATCCGGGCGGCTATCGAAAGCGGCCTCGACGTGGCCAGCGGGCTGCACATGAAACTGGCCGACGTGCCCGAGCTGGCGGCGGCCGCCGCCGATTGCGGCCGCCAGCTATATGATGTGCGCCACCCCACCCAGGAGTTCTCCGTCGGCACCGGCCGGCCCCGCCCCGGCAAGCGCCTGCTTACTGTCGGCACCGACTGTTCGCAGGGCAAGATGTACGCCGCCCTCGCCATCGAGCGCGAGATGCAAAAGCGCGGCCTGGCGGCAGACTTCCGCGCCACCGGCCAGAGCGGCATCTTCATCGCCGGTCACGGCGTCTCCATCGATGCCGTGGTCTCGGATTTCGTCTCCGGCGCCGTCGAATGGCTCTGCCCCGATGCCCAGCCCGAGCACTGGGACGTGGTCGAGGGCCAGGGCTCGCTCTTCCACCCCTCCTACGCCGGAGTCAGCCTGGGGCTGCTGCACGGCGCCCAGCCCGACGCCTTGGTCATGTGCCACGAGCCCACGCGGCGGCACATGCGCGGCCTGCCCGACTGGCCGCTGCCCGACATCGCCGAGTGCTGTGCCGCCAACCTGGCGGCGGCGCGCCTGACCAACCCCTTGGTCCGCATGCTGGGCCTTGCCGTCAACACCTCGGCGCTGGCCGAGGCCGAGACGGGCCCTTACTTGGAAGCCCTCGAGGCCGATCTCGGGGTGGCTTGCGTCGATCCCCTGAAACACGGCGTCGGGCGTCTGGTCGAGGCCCTGCCGTGAGCGGCCGCCGGGTCATCCTGCGCGAGGAGGTGTGGGCCATCAGCGGCGCCTTCACCATCTCCCGCGGCCGGCGTTCGGCGGCCAAGGTGGTGATGATCGAGATCCACGAGGGGGGCGCCCGCGGCCGCGGCGAATGCGTGCCCTACCGGCGCTACGGCGAAACCCTGGAAGGCACCATCGCCCAGATCGAGGAGCTGCGCCCGGCCATCGAGAACGGCACCCTGAGCCGCCAAAGCCTGCAACACCTGCTGCCGCCCGGGGCCACCCGCAACGCGCTGGATTGCGCACTATGGGACCTCGAGGCCAAGCTCACGGAGCGGCCGGTTTGGAAGCTCGCCGGCCTGCCCGAGCCCAAGCCCCTGGTCACGGCCTACACCATCAGCCTGGACGAGCCCGAGGTCATGGCCGAGCAGGCCGTCGAACACCGCTCGAAGTCGCTGCTCAAGCTCAAGCTCGGTGGCGTCGACGACATCGCCCGGGTGCGGGCGGTGCGCGATGCCGTTCCCGAAGCCACCATCATCGTCGATGCCAACGAGGCCTGGACGCCGGTGATGTACGCCGAAAACGGTGCCGAGCTGGCGCGCCTGGGGGTGCGCCTGGTGGAACAGCCGCTGCCCGCCGACAGCGACCACCTGCTCGATGGGCTGGGCCGTTCGGTGCCGGTCTGTGCCGACGAGAGCTGCCACGGCGTCGACACCCTGGCCCAGGTGGCCCGGCGCTACGACTATATCAACATCAAGCTCGACAAGACCGGCGGCCTGACCGAGGCGCTGCACCTGGCCGCGGCGGCCCACCAGGCCGGCGTCGGCATCATGGTGGGCTGCATGGTCGGCACCAGCTTGGGCATGGCACCGGCCTTCTTCCTGGCCGGCCTGGCCCAGATCGTCGACCTCGACGGGCCGCTGCTGCTGGCCGAGGACCGGGTGCCCGGCATCGACTATCAGCAAAACAAGATGCAACCGCCGCCGCCCGAACTTTGGGGATAGAGTGGCGCCACAGCCAGCCGATAGGAGCGAGCAGGAGCACACATGAGCGCAGCGACCACCCCCAGCGAATGCCAAATGGCCAACGCCATCCGGGCCCTGGCCATGGATGCCGTCGAGGCGGCGCAATCGGGCCACCCCGGCATGCCCATGGGCATGGCCGACGTGGCCACGGTGCTGTTCCGGCGCTTCCTCAAGTTCGATGCCTCCGAGCCCCGGTGGCCCGACCGCGACCGTTTCGTGGTCTCGGCCGGCCACGGCTCGATGCTGCTCTATGCGCTGCTGCACCTGACGGACTACCAGGGCCTGGGCATGGACCAGATCCGCCGCTTTCGCCAGCTCGGCAGCCGCACCGCCGGCCACCCGGAATACGGCCACACGCCGGGTGTCGAGACCACCACCGGGCCGCTGGGCCAGGGGCTGGCCAACGCCGTCGGCATGGCGCTGGCGGAGCGCCACCTGGAAGCCCGCTTCGGTGCCGGCGTGGTCGACCACCAGACCTACGTCATCGCCGGCGACGGCTGTTTGATGGAGGGCATCAGCCACGAAGCTATATCGCTGGCCGGCCACCTGGGGCTGGGCCGGCTGACCGTGCTGTTTGACGACAACGGCATCTCCATCGACGGCAGCACGGATCTTACCTGCGGCGACGACCAGCTGGCCCGCTTTGCCGCCAGCGGCTGGGACGTGGGCCACTGCGACGGCCACGACCATGAGGCCGTGGCGGCGGCCATCGCGGCGGCCCGGGCGGCGGCGGCACCCTCGCTGATCGCCTGCCGCACCACCATCGGCTACGGCGCCCCCAACAAGGGCGGCACCGCCGCCACCCACGGCGCGCCGCTGGGGGCCGACGAAATCGCGGCCGCCCGCCAGGCCCTGGGTTGGCCGCACCCGCCTTTCGAGATCCCGGCCGACGTCGCCGCCGCCTGGGCCGAGGTGGGGCGCCAAGGCGCCACGGCGCGCGCTGACTGGCAGGACCGGCTCGAAGCCCTGGATAGCGGAGAGCGTGCCGAGTTCGAACGCCGCCAGGCCGGTGACCTGCCGCCCGACTGGCCCCAGGCATATGCTGCGCTAAAAAGCCGCCTCGCGGCCGAGGCGCCGGGCTGGGCCACGCGCAAGGCCAGCCAGGAAGTGCTGGAGACGGTCAACGCGGTGCTGCCCGAAAGCATCGGCGGCTCGGCCGACCTGACCGGCTCGAACAACACGCGAAGCTCCGGCCAGGCCGCCATCGCAGCCGGCGACTTCGGCGGAAACTACCTCTTTTACGGCGTCCGCGAGCACGCCATGGGCGCCATCATGAACGGCCTGGCGCTGCACGGCGGCATCATGCCCTACGGCGGCACGTTCATGGTCTTTTGCGACTACATGCGCCCGGCCATGCGCATGGCGGCGCTGATGGGGCTGCGCGTGGTCTACGTGCTGAGCCACGATTCCATAGGGCTGGGCGAGGACGGCCCGACGCACCAGCCGGTCGAGCACCTGGCCAGCCTGCGCGCCATGCCCAACCTGGCCGTCTTCCGCCCCGCCGATGCCGTCGAGACGGCCGAGTGCTGGGCGCTGGCGCTAGAGCGTCACGACGGCCCCTCGGCCCTGGCGCTGAGCCGCCAGGGTCTGCCGGCGCTGCGCCTCGAGGACGGCGTGGAAAACCGCTCGGCCGCAGGCGCCTATGAACTCGCCGCGGCGCCTGAGGGCCAGACGGCGCAAGTCACCCTGCTGGCCAGCGGCTCCGAGGTCGCGGTGGCTCTTGAAGCTCAGGGCAAGCTGGCCGCCGAAGGCGTCGCCGCGCGGGTGGTTTCGATGCCGTGTTGGGAGCTTTTCGAGCAGCAAAGCGAGGCGGCGCAAGAAGCGCTCTTGGGGCCCGGCACCTTGCGCCTGGCCATCGAGGCGGCACTGCCCTTCGGCTGGCAGCGTTGGGTCGGCGCGGACGGCATCGTCATCGGCATGCCGGGCTTCGGCGCCTCGGCCCCGGCGGCCGAGCTTTTCCAACATTTCGGCATCACCGCCGACGCCATCGTTGCAGCCCTCAAGGCACGGCTCTAGCCCGCATTTCTCGCCGGGTCATGGCCTGCGCGTCGCGGGGGCGCCCCCCGGGGGGGGGCGCGGCGCCCCGCGCGGTGGGGCATCGGGCCCGCCCACCAAAGCACCCAGACGGTGCGACA
>JASLXG010000157.1 GCA_030740435.1 Alphaproteobacteria bacterium
TGACGATGGTCGGCTTGAGCTTGATGAAGACCTCGTCCTGCAGCCACAGCGTCAGGCCGCCGAAGATCCCGACCACCACGGCGGTGACCAGCGGCAGGGTGGGAATACGCCGCTCGAAGCCATACGAGAGCGCCAACGCCAGCGCCATCGCCAGCATGAAGGCGGCGGTGGCGAAGAAGATGCCGGCGTAGGCATTGCCGCCAAAAAAGACCGCCAGCGGCCCGATCTCGACCGCCAGCTTGACGGCCGGCGGCATGCGGCGTTCGCTCATGATGACCGGGCGCCTCTACAGCTTGCCCAGCGCCGCCGCCATGGCGGCCTCGTCGAAGGCCGGGAGCGTCTGTAATGAACCGAAACCCTGCTGGCCGTACCACACCGAAAAGGCCAGCATGGCGGTGGCGTCCGGGGCGTCCATGATGTCGACGAAGTCGTATTCGCCCTGGGTGTAGTAGACCGCGTCGATGGTGATGCCGAGATCCGCGAGCTTGGCCTTGGCACCCGCCAGGCGTTCCTCCTGGCGCGTCATCCAGTCACTCGACAGTTTACCGAGAAGCACGTATTTCATGGTTCCTCTCCCTGGTTGCGAGCCCGTCCACGGCGGACGGTGCCGCCAGGGTAGCAAGATAATGCGGGGGTACGCCATGGCGAGGAAGGACAACCTGCCCAACGGTGCCGAGGCCTTCGTCCGCCTGCTCGAATTGCACGGCGTCGAGCACGTCTTCGGGCTTTGCGGCGACACCAGCCTGCCGCTTTATGATGCGCTCTACCGCCTCGACCACGGCATCACCCACATCCTCTGCCGCGACGAACGCTCGGCCGCCTACATGGCCGACGTCTACGCCCGCCTTACGGGTCGGGTCGGCGTTTGCGAGGGACCCAGCGGCGGCGGCGTTACCTACATGCTGCCGGGCATCACTGAGGCCCACGAAAGTTCCGTGGCCCTGCTGGCCGTGACCAGCGACATCGCCGTTTCCAGCCGCGACCGCCAGGCCCTGACGGCGCTGGACCAGGAGTCCCTGATGCGGCCCGTGACCAAATGGAACCGGGTCATCGAAAGCTCGCACCGCGTGCCGCTCATCGTGCGCAACGCCTTCGCCAGGCTGGGCACGGGATCCCCGGGCGCGGTCCACCTGGGCTTGCCGGTCGACGTCCAGAGCGGCCCCGTGGACCAGGCCGAGATTTGGGGTGAGGCCGAACTGGGCCGCTTCCCCGCCCGCCGCACGGGGCCCGGGCCCAAAGCCGTGGCAGCGGCGGCGGCGGCGCTGTCGAGTGCCGAACGGCCGCTGCTGCTGGCCGGCGGCGGCCCGCTCTTTGCCGCTGCCGAGGCCGAGCTTCGCGAACTCGCCGAGCGCCTCGGCGCCCCTGTCGCCACCACCGTCTCGGGCCACGGCGTGCTGCCCGACGACCACCCCCTGGCGCTCGGCGTGACGGGATCGAACGGCGGCGTTCCCGAGGTCCGGGAAGTGGTTCTGGCGGCCGACCTGGTGGTCTTCGTGGGCTGCCGCGCCGGTTCGGTGACGACGGAAAAATGGCGCCTGCCCGAGCCCCGACAGCGCATCGTTCACATCGATGCCGACCCGGCCGTGATCGGCATCAACTACCGCACCGAAGCCGCCCTGGTGGGCGATGCCAAGCTCGCCCTTGCGGCCTTGCTGGACGAGCTCCCAAGCGCCCCACGAAAAGGCTGGGGCGCCGCCGCGGTGGCCGCCGCCAAGGCGCAAAAATTCGCCCGCTTCGAGCGCTTGGCCTCGGACGAGGTGCCGATCCGGCCCGAACGCCTGATCGCCGAACTGCAGGCGGTGCTGCCCGGCGATGCCGTCATCGTCGCCGATCCGGGTACGCCCACGCCCTTTCTCTCGGCCTACTACCGCCTCGACCGGGCGGGCCGGCACCTGGTCTTCAACCGCGCCCACGGGGCGCTGGGCTACGCGCTGCCGGGCGTCGTCGGGGCGTATTTTGCCCGGCCCGACAAAGTCTGCGTAGGTATCATGGGCGACGGCGGTTTCGGCTTCGCCTCGGGCGAACTCGAAACCATTGCACGGCTCGCTCTGCCGGTCGTGCTGGTGGTCGTCAACAACGCCACCTTCGGCTGGATCAAGGCGGGACAGCACCACGGCTACGAAGGCCGCTACCAGAGCGTCGACTTCAGCCCCGGCGACCACGCCGCCGTGGCCGCCGCTTACGGTTTCGAGACTTGGCGGGTGGAGGATCCGGACAAGCTGGGCGCGGCCCTAGGTTCGGCCGTGGCCTGCCAACGACCGGCTCTGGTCGACGTGGTCTGCCAGCCGCTGCACGAAACCGAGGCTCCGGTCAGCGAGTGGATCGCCTGATCTGAGCCGCTATTTGCGGCCGCCGGCGGGGAGTTTGGGCTGCTTTTTCGGACGCTCGGGTCCCCACACGCGATCGAAATAGGTGTCGGCCAGGTGCAGCGCACCGATGGGGTTGTGGGCCAGCACCCGGTCCTTGGTTACCAGTACGCTGACCAGGCCTTCGGAGTGCTTGATGAACAGGCTGTCGTGGCCGATGCAGAGCCCCATTACCAGGTTGAACTGGCAGCCGGCACGGTTCAGCAACTCGGCCTGCGACACAGGATTACACATGGATTCGTGGCCGCCCGGGCGGATTTTCTGGTCGTCGCGCAAGCCGATATCCTCCTTGGCGATACCGCCGTGCTTGCAAGCCACCGAGACCACCTCGAGGCCGTGGCTCTCGAGGATTTGGGTCATGACCAGGGACTCAGCCACGAAGCTGATGCAGTTGGCGATGCCGACGCGGGTGAAGCCCATGCGCTTGGCGAAATGGCAGGCCTCCTCGACCCGCGTCCACTTGCAGTAGCCCTCGGCCTCGATCACCGCCGAGACCTGGGAAATCTTGCGGATCTCGGGGTCGTCGTAGATGGCATAGGCACAGTCGATGCCGTCCTGGTCGACCTTGGTGGGGCAGAACCCCGGCCCCCGTTCCACCGATTCCCCCTGCCGACAGGCCTGAACATTGGGCGGACAATAGGCACAACTCGGTACTTCGTAATTCATGATCGCTGGTTCTCCTGGCTTCGTCCCGAGCCCGATTGTGGCGCAAATCGCAACGCCTGCCAACAAACCCCAGGCTTGCCCGGGGGCTATAATCGCGCAAGAATTGCTCTATGCCGACGCCAATGATCGCGCTCTTTACCGATTTCGGTACCGAGGGTCCTTACCTCGGGCAGATGCGCGCTGTGTTGCAGACCCGGGCGCCCGGCATTCCGGTGGTCGACCTGATGCACGACGTGCCGGCCCACGATCCCCGGGCCGGGGCCTACCTGCTGGCGGCGCTGGCGCCTGAGTTTCCCTTCGGCTCGGTCTTCGTCTGCGTCGTCGACCCGCGCGTCGGCACGGAACGCAAGCCCATCGCCGTGCGCGCCAATTCGCGCTGGTACGTGGGTCCCGACAACGGACTCCTGAACGTGGTGGCGCAGCGCGCCGCCGAGGCCGAGTGGTACGACATCACCTGGGAGCCCGAGCGGCTGTCGTCGACCTTCCACGGCCGCGACCTGTTTGCTCCCGTGGCCGCCATCATCGCCCGCGGCGAGGAGCCGCCGGGCCGCCCGGCCCAGGCGCGCCCGGCCGACTGGCCCGACGACTTCGAGGCAATCATCTACATCGACCGCTTCGGCAACGCCATCAGCGGCAGCCGCGCCGCCAGTGTCGGCGAAGACGCCGTGGTCGAGGTCGGCGGCCAGCGTCTGACCCGCGCCCGCACCTTTGCCGACGTGCCGCTGGGCCAGGCCTTCTGGTACGAAAACTCGAACGGTCTGGTCGAGATCGCCGTCAACCAGGGCCGCGCCGACGAGCTCCTGGGCCTCAGCGTCGGTGTGCCGCTGACGATCGGTTAGCGGAGCGCCGCCAGGAACTCCAGCAAGCGGGCGCAGAATTCTTCGGGCTTTTCCTCCGGCACCCAGTGGCCGCATTCGGCCAAGACGTGCTCCGTGACGTCGTCGGCAACGCTGCGCAGGCAGTCGCCGACTTCCGGGCCGCGGCCCCGGCCGGTGGCACCGCTCAGCGTCAGCACCGGCATGGCCAGGCGGCCGGCCGCAGCCAGGGCCTGGTTGTTCTCGATGTCCTGGGGAATGGCCCGGTAATAGGCCAGGCCGGCTCGCAAGCCCTCGGGCGTGGCGTAGTTGCGCAGGTATTCCGCCTGCGCTTGGTCATCGACGGCCTCGGGCCGGGCACCGAAATTGCGGTAGAACCAGCCGTAATATTCGCCCTCGCGGCCGCTGATCAGGATCTCCGGCAGCTCCGGCGTCAGGTGGAACTGGTGGTGCCAGCGCCAGCCGCCCTGGCTGAAGTGCGAACCGATACCGGGAATGGCGACGTCGACGATGGTCAGGCTGCGCACCAGATCGGGCGCCGCCATGGCCAACGCGAAGGCCACCGGCCCGCCCCAGTCGTGGCCCACCAGATGCACCGGCCCCAGCTCGAGCCGAGCGATGAGTTCGGCGATATCGCCGGCCACGGTTTTCTTGTCGTAGCCCGCTGCCGGCCGCGACGAATCCCCGAGCCCGCGCATGTCGGGCGCCACAACCCGGTATTTCCGCCCCAACGTGGGCATCACCAGGCGCCATTCGAACCAGGTCTGGGGCCAGCCGTGCAGCAGCACCAGCGGATCGCCGGCTCCACAGGCCACGGTGTGCAGGGTGACGTTGGAAAGCCCGACTTGGCGATGTTCGAATTCGTCGTCCACGGCGCTAATCCTCCAGTCCGACCAGGGCGCGGGCAAAGCTCAGCGCCTCGAAGGACTGCAAATCGTCGATGCCCTCGCCGACGCCGACGGCATGGATGGGCAGGCCGAAACGTTCCGCCAGGCCGATCAGCACGCCGCCCTTGGCGGTGCCGTCGAGCTTCGTCATCACCAGACCGGTGACGTTGCACAAGTCGCGGAAAGCCTCGACCTGGCTGTGGGCGTTCTGGCCGGTGGTGGCGTCGAGCACCAGCAGCACGCTGTGCGGGGCGCTCTCGTCGATCTTCTGCACCACGCGCACGATCTTGCCCAGCTCGGCCATCAGGTTGGCCTTGTTGTGCAGCCGGCCGGCGGTATCGATCATGAGGAAATCGTTGCCCGCCGCCCGCGCCTGGTTGAAGGCGTCAAAGGCCAGGCCGGCGGCATCGGCCCCGGGTTCGCGGGCCAGCACCGCCTGGCCCGAGCGCTGACCCCAGATCTCGAGCTGTTCGATGGCGGCGGCGCGAAAGGTGTCGCCGGCCACCAGCGTGCCGGTTTTTCCCCCGCCGGCAAAGCCCGCCGCCAGCTTGCCGATGGTGGTGGTCTTGCCGGTGCCGTTGACACCGACGACGAGGATCACATGGGGCCGCCGGCTGGCATCGAGTTCCAGCGGCAGTGCCACCGGCTCGAGGATCTCTGCCACCATCTGGGCCAGCTCGCCACGAACCTCCTCGGGGGTCACATCCTGGCCGAAACGGCTTTTGGCCAGGCCGGCCGAGAGCCGGGCGGCCACCGTGACGCCCAGGTCGGCCCGGATGAGCAGCTCCTCGAGCTCCTCCAGCGCCTGGTCGTCGAGCTTGCGCTTGACGAAGATATCGCCGATGCCGCCGCCGATGGCCCCGGCCGAGCGGCCCAGCCCGGCCTTGAGACGCCCCAGCCAGCCGCTCAAGAGACTACCTCGGCGCAAAGGGCGTGCCCGTCCGTTCCCGTCACCCGGGCCGAGACGATGCTGCCCGGCTCAAGGTCCGAACGATCCAATTCGACCGCCGCGTAGGCTTCCGCGCGCCCGCGCCGCCCTTCCTCGACCAGCACCCGCTGGCGGCTGCCCAGGCAGCTCTCGAGGTAGGCCGAGAGCGCCGCCTCACCGAGTTCGCGCAAGGCCGCGGCGCGCTGCTTGCCGAGCGCCGGCGGCAATTGCGGCATGCCTGCCGCCGCCGTGCCCGGCCTGGAGGAATAGGGAAAGACGTGGAGATACGTCAGGCCGCAATCATCGATCAGGGCCGCCGTGGCGGCAAAGGCGGATTCGGTTTCGCCCGGGAAGCCGGCGATCAGGTCGGCCCCGAACCGGGCCTGGGGACGGCACCGCCGCATTTCGGCGGTCAGCTCCACCGCCTGGGCCCGGCTGTGGCGGCGCTTCATGCGCTTGAGCACGAGATCGTCGCCCGATTGCAAGCTGAGGTGAAAGTGCGGCATCAGGCGCGGATGCGAGAGGCAATCCAGGAGATCCGCATCCAGGGCGGCGGGGTCGAGCGAGGTCAGCCTGAGGCGGGGAAGCTCGGGCAGGGCGTCGAGCAGCCGGCGCACCAGGCCGCCGAGGCGCGGCCCGGCCCGAAGGTCGCGGCCATAAGAAGTGACGTCGACACCGGTCAGCACGATCTCGCGATAGCCGTTGGCCAGCAGGCGGTGGGCCTGGGCAATGACCTCGGCGGCCGGCACGGAGCGGTTGGGGCCGCGGCCCATGGGGATGATGCAGAAGCTGCAGCGGTGGTCGCAGCCCTGCTGCACCTGGAGGAAGGCGCGGGCACGGCCCTCGAAGCCCTCCACCAGGTGGCCGGCGGTCTCGCGCACCGTCATGATGTCGGCAACCTGGATGGGCAAAGCCCCCTCGGGCGCGTAGCTGGTGGCCGACAGCTTCTCGGCATTGCCCAGCACGCCGTCGACCTCGGGCATGGCGCCATAGCGCTGGGGATCGATCTGGGCGGCGCAGCCGGTAACGATGATGCGGGCCCCGGGGCGTTGGCGGCGCGCCCGGCGGATGGCCTGGCGGGCCTGGCGCTCGGCCTCGGCGGTGACGGCACAGGTGTTGACGATGACCGCGTCGGTCAGCCCGGCCTGGCGCACATGTCCCTTTATCACCTCGGATTCGAAGGCATTCAGGCGACAGCCGAAGGTGATGATTTCGGGCTCGGCGGTCACGACGATACCTGCAGCAGGGCGTCGTCGATGAGGCCCCGAAAACTGGTGTTTGCCGGCCCGGTCATCAGGGCGTGGTCATTGCCGACCCATTCGATCTCCAGCGGCCCGCCATCGAGATGCACCGTGACGCTACGCTCCGTGAGACCGCGGCGCGCCGCAGCCGCGGCGCTGGCGCAAGCGCCGGTGCCGCAGGCTTTGGTGATGCCGACACCGCGCTCCCAGACCCTGAGGCGAATGGTCCGGCGGTCGATGACCTGGGCCGCCTCGACGTTGGTGCGCTGGGGATAGAGCTCATGGTGCTCGATCTCGGGCCCCAGACGCTCCAGATCCACGGCCTCGGCCGCCTCGACGAAAAAGACGGCATGGGGGTTGCCGATGTAGACGGCCACCGCCGGTCCCAGCTCGCCGCCCAAGTCCAGCGCCATGGTATCGGCCTCGTGGGCCAGGGGGATATCCCGCCAGGCGAAGCTGATGCGGCCCATGTCGACGGTCACCCGATCACCATCACGCATCGTCTCGAGCAGGCCGGCGCCGGTCTCTATGGCCACCCGGTCGCGGCCCATCTCGTCCATCAGGCTGCGCGCGACGCAGCGCGTGGCGTTGCCACAGGCCTCGACCTCGCCGCCGTCGGCGTTGTGGATACGCATGAAAACGTCGCCGCGCTGCGAGGGCTCGAGGGTGATGAATTGGTCGCAACCGATGCCCCTGCGCCGATCGGCAATGGCGCGGATCTGGCTGGCGCCAAAGACGATCCCGCCGGGCCGGATGTCGACCACCACGAAATCGTTGCCCAGGCCATGCATCTTGACGAAGGGAATAGCCATCAGGGCCGCGTTATATGGCGCCGGAGACGGCCAAGTCCAACGATTTCGGCCGCTCGCGGCATGTTCCCTGGCGCTTGACTTGCCGCTGTCGCCCCACTAGTTTCCCCGGGCTTTCGGTCCATTGCTGGTTCGCAAGCGCCCACGGGTGCCCGTCAGTCCGCGAGGTTTCGCGCACTGGCGCCGTTTTCCGTTGGTATTGATCTTGGCTACGGTCACGGAGATCGCATGTTCGAGAGCCTGAGCAATCGACTATCAGATGTCTTCGAGGGGCTGCGCCGGCGCGGCGCGCTTTCAGAGAGCGACGTCGAGGCGGCGCTGCGCGAGGTGCGTGTGGCGCTGCTGGAAGCCGACGTGGCGCTGCCGGTGGTCAAGGATTTCGTGGCCCAGGTGAAAACCAAGGCGGTCGGCGCCGACGTCGTCAAAAGCGTCACCCCGGGCCAGATGGTGGTCAAGATCGTGCACGACCATCTGGTCGAGATGTTGGGCGCGGAAAGCGTGGCGCTGAACCTGGCGGCGGTGCCGCCGGTGCCCATCCTGATGGTCGGCCTGCAGGGTTCGGGCAAGACCACGACCACGGCCAAGCTTGGTCTCAGCCTTCAGGGGCGCGACAAGAAAAAGGTCATGATGGCCTCGCTCGACGTCCAGCGCCCGGCCGCCCAGGAACAGCTGCGCCTGCTGGGCGAACAGGCCGAGGTCACGACGCTGCCCATCGTGGCCGGCCAGATGCCGGTCGACATTGCCAGTCGGGCCATGGCCGCGGCCAGGCTGCAGGGCTTTGACGTGGTGCTGTTGGATACTGCCGGCCGGCTGCACGTCGACGAGGCGCTGATGAGCGAACTGGCCGCCGTGCGCGATGCCGTGAACGCGGCTGAGATCCTGCTGGTGGCCGATGCCCTCACGGGCCAGGACGCGGTCAACGTGGCCGAGGCCTTCCGGGCCCGCATCGAGGTCAGCGGCATCGTGCTGACCCGTGTCGACGGCGATGCCCGCGGCGGCGCGGCGCTCAGCATGAGGGCCGTCACCGGCTGTCCCATCAAGCTTTTGGGCGTGGGCGAAAACCTCGATGCCCTGGAGGTCTTTCATCCCGACCGCATTGCCTCACGCATCCTCGGCATGGGCGACGTCGTCGGCCTGGTCGAGAAGGCGGCCGAGACCATCGAGCAGGAAGACTTGGACAAGCTCGAAGCCAAGATGCTCAAGGGCCAGTTCGACCTCGAGGACATGGCGCAACAGCTCGGTCAGATGCGCCGCATGGGCGGCATGGAAGGCATGATGGCGATGCTGCCCGGTGTCGCCAAAATGAAGAAGCAGATCGCCGAGGCCCAGATCGACGAGCGCCAGTTGATCCGCCAGGAGGCCATCATCTCCTCCATGACGCCCCGCGAGCGGCGCCACGCCAAGCTCATCAATGCCTCGCGCAAGCGGCGCATCGCCGGCGGCTCGGGCACCACGGTGCAGGACGTCAACCGCGTGCTCAAGCAGCACAAACAGATGACCGTGATGATGAAGAAAGTGAAGAAGCTCGGCAAAAAGGGGCTCATGCGCCACGGCTTGCCGGGCCTCATGCCGCGCTGAAGCGGCAGCCGGATGCCCGAATGACTGACATCAACCCCCACGAGAGGTCCAACGTTCCATGTCCCTGAAGATCAGATTGACCCGCGGCGGCGCCAAAAAGCGCCCCAGCTATCGCATCGTCATCGCCGATTCGCGCAGCCCGCGCGACGGCCGTTTCATCGAGAAGGTCGGCACCTACAATCCGCTGTTGCAGCGCGACGATCCGGCCCGCGTGACGCTGAACGAGGAGCGCATCCGCCATTGGCTGGGCCATGGCGCCCGGCCCACCGACCGGGTGGCCCGCTTTCTCGGCGCCGCCGAAATCACCGCCATGCCGGCAAGCCGCAACAACCCCGAGAAAGCCAAACCCAAGGCCAAGGCCCAGGAGCGTCTGAAGGCCGCCGAGGAGGCCGCCCAGGCCGCCGCCGAGGCGCCAGCCGAAGAGGCAGCGGCTGAGGAAGCCCCGGCCGAAGAGGCCGCGGCGGAAGAAGCGCCAGCCGAAGAGGCCGCGGCGGAAGAAGCGCCGGCCGAAGAGGCCGCGGCGGAAGAAGCGCCGGCTGCAGAGGCCGCGGCGGAGGAAGCGCCGGCCGCAGAGGCCGCGGCGGAAGAAGCGCCGGCCGAGGAACAAGCGCCGGCCGAGGAGGAAACGCCGGCCGAGGAGGCCGCGAAAGAGGAATAACGGCTTAGGGGAGCGCCTCCATGCCCGAACGGGTCTGCCTGGGTGCCATCAGCGGCGCCCGCGGCCTGCGCGGCGAGGTCAAGGTCAAGACCTTCACCGCCCGCCCCGCCGACGTGGCCGCCTATGGGCCGCTGACGGACGAGGTCGGCGAGCGCAGCTTCACGCTGACGGTGACCCGCACCATCAAGGGCGGCGTGGCAGCAACGATTGCGGGCATTGCCGATCGCCAGGCGGCGCTGGCGCTCAAGGGCACCCGGCTCTACGTCTCGCGCCAGGCCCTGCCGAAACCGGAAGGCGACGAGTTCTATTACGCCGACCTCATCGGGTTGGCGGTGGAGTTGGAGGACGGCGGCGCCTTCGGCACCGTGAAATCGTTGGAAAACCACGGCGCCGGCGAGCTGTTGGTGGTCGATCGGGAGGGCGTCACGGAATTCCTGCCCTTCACGGCCGAGGTGGTGCCGAGCGTCGATCTCGAAGCCGGGCGGCTGGTGGTTCGGCCGCCGGCGGAAATGCCGGACTAGACCATGGCCCAGGTAATGCAGAAGCAAGTGATGCAGAAGAGCGATATCGGCGATGCCACGGAAGCGCCCTGGAGGGCCCGGGTACTGACGCTGTTTCCCGAGATGTTTCCCGGACCGCTGGGCTTTTCGCTCGCCGGCCAGGCCCTGAAAAAGCGCCTCTGGGCGCTGGAAACGGTGGACATTCGCAGCTTTGCAAGCGATAAACACCGCTCTGTCGACGATGCCCCGTTCGGTGGCGGACCGGGAATGGTGATGCGGCCCGACGTACTGGCCGCCGCCATCGATGCTACGGTTACCGGGGGGGTTGCCGGGGGGGTCGCCGAGGGGCCGCTGATTTGCCTGAGCCCGCGCGGCCGCCTGCTCGACCAGGAACGGCTCAAGGCGCTGGCGGCAGGCCCTGGCGTGGTGCTGGTATGTGGCCGCTTCGAGGGCATCGACGAGCGGGTCATCGAGGCGCGCGGGCTGGAAGAGCTTAGCCTGGGCGATTTCGTGCTTTCGGGCGGCGAGCCGGCGGCACTGGCGCTGATCGACGCGGTGGTGCGCTTGCTGCCGGGGGTGGTCGGCGATCCCCGGTCGCTGGCCGAGGACAGTTTCGAGCGCGGCCTGCTGGAATATCCCCAGTACACCCGGCCGCAGGAATTCGAAGGGCACGTGGTACCGGACGTGCTGCTTTCGGGCCACCACGAACGCGTGGCGGCCTGGCGATTGGAACAGGCCGAACGCACCACCCGGGAGCGGCGGCAGGACATGTGGCAGCGCTATGCGACTGCCAGGCAGAAGACGGAGTAGGCGTGATGAATATCTTGCAGGAAATCGAAAACGAACAGGCCGAGAAGCTGGCCGCCGAACGCAGCGTGCCCGAATTCGGGCCCGGCGACACGGTGCGCGTCAGCGTCAAGGTCGTGGAAGGCAGCCGCGAACGCGTGCAGGCCTTCGAGGGCGTCTGTATCGCCAGGCGCAACCGCGGCCTCAACTCGTCCTTCACGGTGCGCAAGATTTCCTACGGCGAAGGCGTCGAGCGGGTGTTCCAGCTCTATTCGCGCCAAATCGCCGACATCGCCGTGGTGCGCCGCGGCGACGTGCGGCGGGCCAAGCTCTATTACCTGCGCGGCCTGAGGGGCAAGAAGGCCCGCATTCGCGAAAAGCGCGACGACCGCCGTCCGGCCAAGCAGGCAGGGAGCTGATCGCCGGCCCGCTCGCCTTGCCCGAGCGGCGGGCTAGTTCCCTATCGGCCCCACCCATCGCCAGCGAAGGACCCGGTCATGGCTGCAGCGCGTACCTTGTTCGACAAGATTTGGGAGAGCCATGTCGTCGATACCCAGGACGACGGCACCGAGCTCATCTACATCGACCGCCACCTGGTCCATGAGGTAACCAGCCCCCAGGCCTTCGAAGGGCTGCGCAACGCCGGCCGCCCTGTGCGCCGGCCCGAATCCATCATCGCGGTGGCCGACCACAACGTGCCGACCCGCGACCGCGCCGCCGGCATCACCGAGGAGATAGCCCGCATCCAGGTCGAGACGCTGGAGCGGAACTGTCGCGAATTCGGTCTCGAATACTGGGGCATGGACGACATCCGCCAGGGCATCGTCCACATCATCGGCCCCGAACAGGGCATGACCCAGCCCGGCATGACCATCGTTTGCGGCGATTCCCATACCGCCACCCACGGCGCCTTCGGCGCCTTCTCCATCGGCATCGGCACCTCCGAGGTGGAGCACGTGATGGCGACGCAAACCCTGATCCAGCGCCGCCCCAAGACGCTCAAGCTCGAGGTCAAGGGGGCGCTGGGCGAGGGCGTCGGGGCCAAGGACCTGATCCTCGCCATCATCGGCCACATCGGCACCGCCGGCGGCACCGGCCATGCCATCGAATACACAGGCCCGGCCATCCGCGCGCTCTCCATGGAGGGCCGCATGACGGTTTGCAACATGACCATCGAGGGTGGCGCCCGGGCCGGCATGGTGGCGCCGGACGAAACCACTTTCGACTACCTCAAGGGCCGCCCCATGGCGCCCAAGGCCGGCGCCTGGGAGCTCGCCCTGGCGAACTGGCAGGGACTGCCCAGCGATGCCGGCGCAAGTTATGACAGCACCATCGAATTCGATGCCGAGGGCCTCGAGCCCCACGTCACCTGGGGCACCAGCCCCGAGGAAGTGCTGCCCATCAGCGGCTTTGTACCGGACCCCGAAAGCGTCGCCGACGAGGTGCGCCGGGCCAAGATGGAGCGCGCCCTTACCTACATGGACCTGCGCCCCGGCACGGCGCTCACGGAATTGTCCGTCGACCGCGTCTTCATCGGATCGTGCACCAACGGCCGCATCGAGGACCTGCGCCAGGCCGCGGCCATCGCCCAGGGGCGCAGTGTCGCCGCCGGGGTCAACGTCTTGGTGGTGCCCGGTTCGGGCCTGGTCAAGCACCAGGCCGAGGAAGAGGGCCTGGACGAGATCTTCAAGACCGCCGGCTTCGAATGGCGCGATGCCGGCTGCTCCATGTGCCTGGCCATGAACGCCGACCGGCTGGAGCCGGGCCAGCGTTGCGCTTCTACCTCCAACCGCAATTTCGAGGGCCGCCAGGGCAAGGATGGCCGCAGTCACCTGGTCAGCCCGATGATGGCCGCCGCGGCGGCCGTGACGGGGCGCTTAGTCGACGTCCGCGAATTGATCTGAGGAACCCTGGCATGGAAAAGTTCACCACCTTGCGCGGTGTCGCCGCGCCGCTCAACATGGTCAACGTCGACACCGACATGATCATCCCCAAGCAGCACCTCAAGACCATCCAGCGCAGCGGCCTGGGCAAGTACCTCTTTACCGACATGCGCTACGATGCCGAGGGCGCCGAGAACCCCGATTTCGTGCTCAACCGGCCGGCCTGGCGCGAGGCCAAGATTCTGGTGGCGGGCGAGAATTTCGGTTGCGGATCATCCCGCGAGCATGCGCCCTGGGCGCTGCTGGATTTCGGCATCCGCTGCGTCATCGCCTCGAGTTTCGCCGACATTTTTTTTAATAACTGCTTCAAGAACGGCGTGCTGCCCATCGTGCTGCCGCCCGAGGACGTGGAAAAACTGCTTGACGACGCCGAGCGCGGCTCAAATGCGGTCATCACTGTCGACCTGGAGAAGCAGGAGATCACGGGACCCGACGGCGGCAGGCTCGCTTTCGACATCGATCCTTTCCGCAAGCATTGCCTGATTAACGGTCTCGACGATATCGGCCTGACCATGCAAAAGGGCGGCGATATCGACGGCTTCGAGGAACGCCAGCGCACCAGCGAGCCCTGGCTTTACGCCGCCTCCGGCGGCTAAACTCACCCTCCTTCCGAAGCGCGCAGGAATATTCCCGGCATGGCGACGAGAAACAAAAGCATCCTGATTCTGCCCGGCGATGGCATCGGCCCGGAAGTGATGGGCGAAGTGCGGCGCATCGCCGGCTGGCTCGAGAAAGGCCGCGGCGTCGCCTTCGACATCAGCGAGGGCCTGGTCGGCGGCGCCTCGATCGATAAGCACGACACGCCGTTGACCGACGACACCATGGCCCAGGCCATGGCGGTCGATGCCGTGCTGCTGGGTGCCGTCGGCGGCCCCAAGTGGGACGAGCTGGATTTCGCCAAAAAGCCCGAACGCGGCCTGCTTAGGCTGCGCAAGGAAATGGATCTCTTTGCCAACCTGCGCCCCGCCATCGTCTTCGACTCCCTGGCCGAGGCCTCGACGCTGAAGACCGAACTGGTCGCCGGCCTCGACATCATGATCATCCGCGAACTCACAGGCGGCGTCTATTTCGGCGAGCCGCGCGGCATCGAGACGCTGGCCGACGGCAGCCGCCGCGGTGTCAACACCCACGTCTACACCACGTCCGAGATCCAGCGCGTGGCCCGCGTCGCTTTCGATCTGGCGCGCCAGCGTGATGGCCGCGTCTGTTCCGTGGAAAAGGCCAACGTCATGGAATCGGGTGTGCTCTGGCGCCAGGAGGTGCAGAAGGTCCACGACGAGGAATACCAAGACCTCGAGCTCAGCCACATGTACGCCGATAACTGTGCCATGCAACTGGTGCGCAATCCCAAGCAGTTCGACGTCATCGTCACCGACAATCTGTTCGGCGACATGCTGTCCGACGAGGCCGCCATGCTGACGGGCTCGCTGGGCATGCTGCCCAGTGCTTCGCTGGGTGCCAGCGACGCCACCGGACGGCGGCGCGCGCTATACGAGCCGGTCCACGGCTCGGCTCCCGACATCGCCGGCTCGGGCCTGGCCAATCCCCTGGCCTGCCTCTTGAGCTTCGCCATGATGTTGCGCTATTCCTTCGACCTGGCCGACGACGCCGAGCTTATCGAACGCGCCATCAACAACGTGCTTGACGGCGGTCTGAGAACGACCGACATCATGCAAGACGGTAAAGCCAGGGTCTCGACCGGTGTCATGGGGGACGCGCTGCTGCGTGAGTTGGACAAGCTGGCAGCATAAGAACGGCCCCACGGGGCCAACGGAGCAAGAAAATGGGTTATCGCGTGGCTGTGGCCGGGGCGACGGGGACCGTCGGCCGGGAAATCCTCAACATCCTCGCCGAACGGCGGTTTCCCGTCGACGAGGTGGCGGCGCTGGCCTCCGAGCGCTCGGCCGGCAAGCAGGTCTCGTTCGGGGACGACGACGTGCTCGACGTGCAGGACCTCTCCAGCTTCGACTTCAAGGGCTGGGATATCGGCCTCTTTTCGCCCGGCGGCAAGGTCTCGGCGGTGCAGGCGCCGCGGGCCGCCAAGGCCGGTTGCGTGGTCATCGACAACACCTCGCACTTCCGCATGGACCCCGACGTGCCGCTGGTGGTGCCCGAGGTCAACGCCGATGCCGTGGCCGGCTTTGCCAAGCGCAACATCATCGCCAATCCCAACTGCTCGACCATCCAGATGGTGGTGGCGCTGAAGCCGTTGCACGATGCCGCCGGCATCCGCCGCGTCGTGGTATCGACCTACCAGTCGGTCTCGGGCGCGGGCAATGCCGCCATGGACGAGCTTTTCGAGCAGACCAAGTCGATCTACGTCGCCGATCCCAAGCCGCCGGCCCATTTCCCCAAGCAGATCGCCTTCAACGTCATTCCCCACATCGACGTCTTCCTTGATGACGGCTCGACCAAGGAGGAATGGAAGATGGTGGTCGAGACCAAGAAGATCCTCGACCCCAAGATCAAGCTCACGGCGACCTGCGTGCGGGTGCCGGTATTCGTCTCCCACGCCGAGGCCATCAACGTCGAGTTGGAGCGCCCCCTCAGCGCCGACCAGGCGCATGAGTTGTTGCGCCAAGCGCCGGGCCTGATGGTGGTCGACAAGCGCGAGGACGGCGGCTACATGACGCCCTTGGAGGCGGTCGGTGAATACGCCACCTACGTCAGCCGCATCCGCGAGGATGCCACCATCGAGAACGGCCTCAGCCTGTGGGTGGTGTCGGACAACCTGCGCAAGGGCGCCGCCCTCAATTCGGTGCAGATCGCCGAGGTGCTGATCAACCGCTTTCTCAAGAAAGCCGCCTAGGATCGGCCGGCGGTTGCGTCGGGCCGGTCAGCAAATCGGCGACGTAATTCTCGAAGGGCTGTTCCAGCTCGTCCTGGGCCTCGATCAGCGCCAGCTCGCCACCGCCCATTTCCGCCGTCGCCTTGAGTACCGCGTAGGTCCCTGAAACCGCCAGGCCAAGACGCCCGCCAGGGTAGAGGCCAGCCACGTGGTGGGCGGCGTAGAGCGCCGAAAACAGGTCCCCGGCGCCGTGGAAGTCGCCTTCCAGCCGAGGCGTCGCCACCAGCCAGGTGTCGTCCTCGACCATCAGCGTGCCGGTCTTGCCGTCATCGAGCGGCAACGAGGTGCAGATGACGATCCGCGGCCCCTGTTGCCTGACGGCGGCGACGGCGGCCAGGGCGCTGTCCAGCGAGTTCACGGGCCGTCCGGCCAGGAAGCCGAGTTCAGTGGCGTTGGGCAGCACCACGTCGGCCGCCCGCACCAGCTCGCGCATTACCGCCTGGATTTCCTCGTCGACGAAGAATCCGTCCTCGTGGGCCATCACCGGATCGCAGATGAAGGGTGTGCGGGGATCGATGGCGCGGACCTTCTCCACCGCTTCCAGCACGGCCCGGCCGTTCTCGGCCGAGCCCAGGTAGCCGCTGAGCACGCCCTCGCATTCGCCCAGCCAGCCGCCTTCCTCGAGGCCGGCCACCAGCTCGGAGATCTGCCCGGCCGGGGTGGCGCCGCCGCGATGGCTGCCGTGGGCCGGGTGGTTGGAGAACACCACCGTGGGCACGGCCCAGACCTCGAACCCCAGGTACTGCAGCACGAAGGCCGCCACCGAGTTGCCGACGTGGCCGTAGACGACATGGCTTTGCAGGGAAAGGACGGCCATGCCGGTACTCCCGTTTGCTCTGGCACTGATTCCTTTGTAGTCTCCGCGCCAACCGCCAAGCGGTCAATTCACAAGCTCAGGAAACCTCGATGACCCAGCCCGTGCGGCCGCGCCGCTCCGTCCTCTATATGCCCGGCTCCAACGCCCGGGCCCTGGAAAAAGCCAGGACGCTGGCGGCCGACGCCCTGATCCTCGATCTCGAGGACGCGGTAGCGCCCGATGCCAAGGAGATGGCGCGGCACCAGGTCGCCGAGGCGGCCGCTTCGGGCGGCTATGGCCGGCGCGAGGTCGTCATCCGCTGCAACGGACTCGACACGCCCTGGGGCCAGGACGACATCGCCGCCGCCGCTGCTTCGGGCGCCGATGCGGTGCTGCTGCCCAAGGTCGAAAGCGCCGCCCAGGTGCGGGAGGCCGAGGCCCTGATGGTCGATGCCGGCGCCGGCCAGGACGTCGCCATCTGGTGCATGATGGAGACGCCGCTGGGTATCCTGCATGCCGAGGAGGTGGCCGGCTCGAGCCCCCGCCTGGCCGCCTTGGTCATGGGCACCTCGGATTTGACCAAGGACCTGAGGGCCCGGCATACGGCAGAGCGCCTGCCGATGATGACCAGCCTCGGGCTCTGCCTGTTGGCCGGCCGGGCGCACGACTTGGCCATCCTCGACGGCGTATATCTGGATCTCAAGGACGAGGAAGGCTTTCGCCAGGCCTGCCAACAGGGCCTCGAGCTCGGCTTCGACGGCAAGACACTGATCCATCCCAGCCAGCTGGCGCCCTGCAACGAGATTTTCGGCCCCTCGGCCGCCGAGGTAACCGAGGCCGAGAAGATCATTACCGCCTTCCAGGAGGCCGAGGCCGAGGGCAAGGGGGGGGTGCTGCTCGACGGCCGCCTGGTCGAGAACCTGCACGTGGTGACGGCCCAGGAGACCTTGGAGCTCGCTGCCGCCATCCGAACCCTGGAAGAGGAAGGCGCGGCGGCGTAAGGCAAGCCCATGCAGAAAACCAGCGCCGGCAACTTCTTCGAGGACTTCGCCCTTGGGCAAAAACTCCGCCACGCCACGCCGCGCACGCTGATGGCCGGCGATGTTTCGCTCCATACCGCGCTCTACGGCAACCGTTTCGCCGTCAACTCGTCCGAGCCTTTCGCCCAGTCGCTGGGCTTCAAGCAGGCCCCGGTCGATGACTTCCTCACCTTCCACGTGGTCTTCGGCAAGACCGTGCCCGACGTCTCGCTGAATGCCGTGGCCAACCTGGGCTACGCCGAGGGCCGCTTTCTCTCGCCGGTCTACGTCGGCGACACCCTGACCACGACGTCGACGGTGATCGGCCTCAAGGAAAATTCCAGCGCCTTGACCGGCACCGTCTACGTGCGCTCGGTGGGCCTCAACCAACGGGACGAGGTGGTGCTCGACTACGTGCGCTGGGTGATGGTGAACAAGCGCGACCCGGCCGCGGCGGCCCCCGAAGCCAGCGTGCCCGACCTTGCCGACCACGTCTCGGCGCAAGATCTCTGGCTGCCGACCGGCCTCGGGATGACGGACTACGACGCCCAACTGGCCGGCTCGCCCCACCTCTGGGACGAATTCGTGCCGGGCGAGCGCATCGACCACGTCGACGGCGTCACGGTGGAAGAGGCCGAACACATGGTGGCGACGCGGCTCTACCAGAACACGGCCCGGGTCCACTTCAACCAGTTGGCCCAGCAGGAAAGTCGTTTCGGCCGCCGCCTGATCTACGGCGGCCACGTCATCAGCCTAGCCCGGGCGCTGAGCTTCAACGGCCTGGCGAATGCCTTCCGCGTCGCCGCCATCAACGGCGGCCGCCATGTGGCGCCGCTGTTTGCCGGCGACACCGTATTCGCCTGGACCGAGGTGCTCGACAAGGCCGAGATCTCGGGCCAACGCGACATCGGCGCGCTACGCTTGCGCACCTTGGCCACCAAGGACCAGCCCTGCGCCGAATTCCCCGACCGCGACGCGGAGGGCAAATTTCCGCCGGCCGTCATCCTCGAGCTCGACTACTGGGTGCTGATGCCGCGGCGCTGAACCACCCCGCGACCGATGGCCGCAGACCGCCCCTAGGTCGTTCCGGTCGTTGACTTGATCTGGCGCAGGGGCTTAAATCGGACTGCCCGAGACCGGCGGCGAAGCCCGCCTTTCCTGGAGATTTGTGCGATGTCAGAGGTCGAACGACCGCTCTCCCCCCACCTCCAGATATACCGCCCGCAGCTCACCTCGCTGCTCTCGATCACGCACCGCGCCACCGGTGTGGTGTTGACGCTGGGGGCGCTGTTGTGGGCTTGGTGGCTGGTCGCCGCCGCCTATGGCCCGGAGGCCTTCGCCGTGGTCCAGGCCTTCCTGGGCTCGTGGTTCGGGCGGCTGGTGTTGCTGGGCTTCACCTTTTCGCTCTTCTATCACCTCTGCAACGGCGTGCGTCACCTGCTCTGGGACATCGGCTGGGGTTTCGAGCTTCCTGTGCTCTACCGCACGGGCTGGCTGATGCTCGGCTGCTCCATCGCGCTGACGCTGCTGGCTTTCATCGCCGGCTATGCCATGCGAGGTGGATCATGAGCCTGCGCACGCCGCTTGCCATCGCCCGGGCGCTGGGTTCGGCGCGCCACGGCAACGATCACTGGTGGGTGCAGCGCCTGACGGCGGTGGCGCTGGTGCCGCTGACCTTCTGGCTGGCCGCCGCCACGGTGTCGCTGGTCGACGCCGACCACGCCACCTTCACGGCCTGGATCGCCACGCCGGGAAGGGCGGTGGGCGTGCTGCTCTTCATCTTCGCCACCTTCTACCACCTCAAGCTCGGTCTGCAGGTGGTCATCGAGGATTACGTTCGGCCTCGGTCTGCCACCGTTACCATGCTGATTTTGAACGTTTTTTTCTGTGTGCTACTGGGTACGGCCTGCGCCTTTGCCGTCCTCAAACTGGCGATTGGAGGCTGATCGCATGGCCCAGGCCTACCCGATCACGGATCATTACTACGACGCCGTCGTGGTTGGCGCCGGCGGTGCCGGTTTGCGCGCCACCTTCGGCATGGCCAACGCCGGCCTGGCCACGGCCTGCCTGACCAAGGTCTTCCCCACCCGCAGCCACACCGTGGCGGCCCAGGGCGGCATGTCGGCGGCGCTGGGCAACATGGGCGAGGACGACTGGCGCTGGCACATGTACGACACCGTCAAGGGCTCGGACTGGCTGGGCGACCAGGACGCCATCGAATACATGTGCAAGGAAGCGGTCCACGCGGTGGTCGAGCTGGAGCACTACGGCGTGCCCTTTTCGCGCACGCCCGAGGGCAAGATCTACCAGCGCGCCTTCGGCGGCATGACCACGCGTTTCGGCGAGGGCATCGCCCAGCGCACCGCCGCCGCCGCCGATCGCACCGGCCACGCCATCCTGCACACGCTCTATCAACAATCGCTGAAGCACGAGGCCCAGTTTTTCGTCGAATACTTCGCCCTCGACCTGATCATGGACGACGAAGGCGTCTGCCGCGGCGTGCTGGCCTGGAACCTCGACGACGGCAGCCTGCACCGCTTCCGCGCCCACACCGTGGTGCTGGCCACGGGCGGCTATGGCCGCACCTACTTCTCCTGCACCTCGGCCCACACCTGCACCGGCGACGGCAACGGCATGGCGCTTCGCGCCGGCCTGCCTTTGCAGGACATGGAGTTCATCCAGTTCCACCCCACCGGCATCTACGGCGCCGGCTGTTTGATTACCGAAGGCTCGCGCGGCGAGGGCGGCTATCTGGTCAATTCAGAGGGCGAGCGCTTCATGGAGCGCTACGCTCCCAGCGCCAAGGACTTGGCGTCCCGCGACGTGGTCAGCCGGGCCATGACGATTGAAATCCGCGAGGGCCGCGGGGTGGGGCCGAAGCAGGACCACATCTACCTTCATCTCGACCACATCGACGCCGCGGTCATCGAGGAGCGTCTGCCCGGCATCGCCGAAAGCGCCAAGATCTTCTCCGGCGTCGACGTCACCCGCGAACCCATCCCGGTGCTGCCGACGGTGCACTACAACATGGGCGGCGTGCCGACCAACTACCGGGGCGAAGCGGTATGCCCGAAGAACGGCGACCCCGACGCCGTGGTGCCGGGCCTGATGGCCATCGGCGAGGGGGCCTGTGTCTCGGTCCACGGGGCCAACCGGCTGGGCTCGAACTCGCTGCTGGACATCGTCGTCTTCGGCCGCGCGGCAGCGCTGCGGGCGGCCGAAACGATAACCCCGGGAGCACCGCACAAGCCGCTTGCCGAGGCTGCCGTGGAAGCCTCGCTGGCGCGCTTCGACGGCTTCCGCCACGCCGACGGCGGCTCCCCGACGGCCGAGATCCGTGACGACATGCAGAGCGTCATGCAGCAGAACTGCGCGGTATTCCGTATCGGAGAGGTGCTCGAGGAGGGCCGCCGCAAGATTGCCCAGACCTGGGCCCGCATGGCCGACCTCAAGCTCAGCGACCGTTCGCTGATCTGGAATTCGGACCTCATGGAAACGCTGGAGCTCGACAACCTGTTGCGCCAGGCGGTGGTCAGCCTGGAAGGCGCCGTGGCGCGTCAGGAAAGCCGCGGCGCCCACGCCCGTGAGGACTTCCCCGAGCGCGACGACGTGAATTGGATGAAGCACACCCTCAGTTGGCTCGACGATGCCGGCCAAGCGCGGCTCGATTACCGCCCGGTGCATACCTACACGCTCTCGGACGAGGTCGAGTACATCGAGCCCAAGGCCCGGGTCTACTGAGCGCCCCCCGCGGCTATTCGAGAGCAAGGAAACGACGTCATGGCTGAGTTCACGTTGCCGGCCAATTCCAAGATCGGCAAAGGCCGCACCTTCAAGGCACCGGAAGGCGCCAAGCGCATCAAGCGCTTTCGCATCTACCGCTGGTCACCCGATGACGGCAAGAACCCCTCGCTCGATATCTTCGAGCTCGACCTCGATCAGATCGGCCCGATGGTGCTGGACGCCCTGATCAAGATCAAGAACGAGGTCGATCCGACATTGACTTACCGCCGCTCTTGCCGCGAGGGCGTCTGCGGCAGTTGCGCTATGAACATCGACGGCACCAACACGCTCGCCTGCACCAAAGCCATCGAAGACATCCGCGGCGACGTCAAGATCTTTCCCCTGCCCCATACGCCGGTGGTCAAGGACCTGGTACCAGATCTTTCCACCTTCTACGCCCAGTACACCACCATCAAACCCTGGCTACAGGCCGAGTCGGCGCCGCCGCAAAACAGCGAACGGCTGCAATCGCGCGACGACCGGGCCAAGCTGGACGGCCTGTGGGAGTGCATCCTGTGCGCATCGTGCTCGACCAGTTGCCCGAGTTATTGGTGGAATGGTGATCGCTATTTCGGCCCGGCCATCCTGCTGCAAGCGCTGCGTTGGATCGACGACAGCCGCGACGACCACACCGGCGAACG
>JASLXG010000158.1 GCA_030740435.1 Alphaproteobacteria bacterium
GCGCGCCAATGGGTCTCGCGATCGGCCGGCCAGCTGAGCTCTGGCGGCACCCCGGCCAACCCAGCCGCCCTGAAATGCCGGGCCAGACCCTGCCACCACGCTGTGGTGGCCGGGCGCAGCCCGTCGAGGTCGTACATGGGCAGGCTAGCCCGCATTTCTCACCCCGTCATGCCGGCCGGGTACTGCTTCTGGTCGGCGGGGATGGCGTAATAATCGGCGGCGTCGGCGGTGAATATGTGGCCGATGGTGGCCAGACCCGAGGGCTGGTCCAGGCTGCCGGCGGCGACGGCGATGAAGGGACTTTCGTGCTGGCGATAGAACAGCCGGCCGCCGCAGACCGAGCAGAACCCCCGGCTGGCCTGGTCGGACGAGCGGTACCAGGTGAGACCGCTTTCGTCTTCGAAGCTGAGATCCGCCTGCTTGACCCCGGCATAGGCGCCCACGTGCCCGTGCGAGCGGCGGCACTGGCCGCAGTGGCAGACAACCACGTCGCGCACGCGCCCCTCGATACGGAAGCGCACGGCGCCACAAAGACAGCCACCGCTCAGATTTCGTGTTGGTTTCTGTTCGTCGCTCATGTCGGTTCTCCTGGATTTGCTGCAATGAACCTAGCCGACCTCGCCCAGCAGCCCGGAAAAGAAGCCCGCGGCTTCCGTCGGCTGCACCTGGGCTGCCCGGATCAGGTCGTCGAAGTGGCGATTGAAGGTGCGGATGTGTTCGGTGGTGTTGAAGACGAGATAAAGCTGGCCGGCGTAAAGCGCCACGCGCTGCGGCCCGAAGATGGTGTAGGGCACGGCATAGTGGCTCAGGCCGTCATAGAGATAGAGCCTGAGGCCGGGATAGAGCTCTTCGCTGAGGCCCACCAGGCGCTCCACCTGACGCCGCCGGGCAGCCGCCCCCAGGCCGCGCCACAAACCCTCGCCGCGGGCAAAGCTCTGAAAATCCTGCAGCGGCGCACAGATCTCCAGGTCGGTTTCGGCTTGGCGCGAATAGGCCAGTTCGCCCTGGCTGGCGGCGATGGCGGCGTCGGCGGAAAGGCCGACGAAATCCCGGTATTCGTGGCGCACCACCTCGTCGGTCTTGAAGAGATCGGGCAGCGTCGTCGGCACGTGGCGGATCTTATAGCCCGTCGCCTCCTCGAACCAGCGCTCCAGCCCGGGATTGACCGGGGCATCGGGGCTGGGCGCGATCTCCAGCGATTCATGGAGGATCTCGGCTCCCAGGCGGCGCTCCTGGCTGAGGCCGAGCAGCCAATCGAGACTGACTTGAAGCTGCCCGGCCAGACCGGCCACGGTGTCGGCCCGGGGCAAACGGTCGCCCTCGCCCGAGAGAAGCTGCGACAGCGTCGAACGGTCGACGCCGACGCGCCGGGCCAACAGCGACTGGCTGATGCCGGCACCCTGCATGGCCTCGGCCAGGCGGGCGCGAAACTGGCTGGCAACCTCGCGGCGATCCACGCAATCCTCCGATTGATTTGTTTAAAGAATACCGCACTATGCGGGTTTTCCCAACACATGGCCCCGTTGTGCCCAAGGGTGGGCGATCCGAGAATCGGGGTATGACAAGGGAAACAGCGCCCCTCGAGGTCCCGCCCTGGCGGCCAACGGTAGCTACTTTGTCGATGGCTATGGGGCGGTGGCCTGGGCTTACGGCTTACGGCTTACGGCTTACGGCTTACGGCCCAAGGACAACCCCGTGTTTCCCGACGACGGCACCTAGCCCGGGTTATTCCCCGGCCGCCATCTGCGCCTGAGCGCTGCCCTGGCGCCGCGACATGAATTGGCTGGCCATCTCCACCGCCATGGCGGCGTCGCGGCAGTAGGCGTCGGCGCCGACATGTTCGGCAAAGCTCTCGTTCAGCGGCGCCCCGCCGACCAGCACGATGGTGTCGTTGCGCAGGCCCTTTTCCTCCAGCGCCTCGATCACCGTTTTCATGTAGGGCATGGTGGTGGTGAGCAGTGCCGACATACCGAGAATGTCGGCCCGGTGCTCCTCCATGGCCGCCAGGAAGTCCTCGGCCGCCACGTTGATGCCCAAGTCGACGACCTCGAAACCGGCGCCCTCGAGCATCATGCCGGTCAGGTTCTTGCCGATATCGTGGATGTCGCCCTTGACCGTGCCGACCACGACTCGGCCCAGGCTGGGCGCGCCGGTCTCGGCCAACAGCGGCCTCAGGATGGTCATGCCCGCCTTCATGGCGTTGGCCGACAGCAGCACCTCGGGCACGAACAGAATGCCGTCACGAAAATCGGCGCCGACGATGCGCATGCCTTCGACCAGCGCCTTGGTCAGAACGTCATAGGGAGTCCAGCCTCGGCCGAGCAGAATCTGCACGCCCTCCGAGACCTCGTCATTGAGGCCATCGTAGAGATCGTCGAATATTTGCTGCGCCAGATCATCGTCGCCCAGCGACGCCAGATCGATATCGTTTTCGGCCATCTTTCCGCCTCCACCCCGGGACCACAAAGCCCGCAAAAGACACCCTTCTATCAAGCCATAAATGGGCTTGAAAAAGAGTAAAAGCTATCGTATTCGCGACGCTTTTTTGCCGAAATGCGACACTTTTTGCTAGGATGAGAGTCCCGGGTGGCCAGGCGATTCTCAAATAACCTAAAACGCGCTATCCTCGCTGCCGGGGGTTATTTTGGGGAGATCCCGGGTGAACTATTCAGTTCTCGACCGAAAGGCCGGCAGCTACCAAAAGCTCTACGCGGATTTCCAGTGGTCCATACCCCAACGCTTCAACATCGCCACGGCTATCTGTGATCGCCACGCCGAGGCCACGCCCCAGGCGCCGGCCCTGATCTACGAGACCCAGGACGGCCAGGTCACGACCTACACCTTCGGCCAGATCCAGCGCCTGGCCAATCAGGCCGCCAACACCTTCACCGGCCACGGCGTCACTGCCGGCGACCGCGTCGCGGTGCTGCTGGGCCAGACGCCGGAAACGGCCGTCGCGCACCTCGGCTGCTTCAAGATGCGGGCGCTCTCGATCCCCATGTTCACGCTGTTTGGCGAGGACGCACTGGAATACCGCTTGCGGAACTCGGGTGCCCGGGCAGTGGTCACGGACCGCGAGAATTTTCCCAAGATAGCGGCCATCCGCGAGCGCTGCCCGGATTTGCAAAAGGTGTTTCTGAGCGACGGCCGGGAATCCGGCGCGCTGGACTTCCGGGCCGAACTGGGCCGCGCCTCCGACCGGGCCGAGACGGCCGCCACGGCCGCCGACGAGCCGGCCTTCATATCGTACACCTCGGGCACCACAGGGCCCCCAAAGGGGGCCTTGCACGCGCATCGCACCATGATCGGCCACATGACCGGCTTCGAGATGCTGTTCGACTTCTACGGCTTCGCCGACGACCTCATGTGGTCGCCGGCCGACTGGGCCTGGCTGGCCGGGCTGATGGATTGCCTGTTTCCCGCCTGGTGGCATGGCAAGCCGGTGCTGGCCTTCCGCACCAAGGGGGCTTTCGACCCGGAAAAGGCCTTCCACATGATGGCCAAGCACCGCGTGCGCAACACCTTGCTGGTGCCCACCATGCTCAAGCTGATGCGCCAAGTGGCCGAGCCGCCGGCCGTCGATCTGCGTTCCATGTTCACCGGCGGCGAGGCCGTGGGCACCGAGATCCTTGACTGGGGCAAGCGCTGCTTCGGCATCACCGTCAACGAGGGCTTCGGCCAGACCGAATGCAACATCGTGATGGCGCACAATCCCAAGCTGATGGCACCCCGCTTCGGCTCGCTGGGCAAGGCGGCGCCGGGCCACGTCGCCGCCATCGTCGATGACGCGGGCAACGTGCTGCCGCCCGGCGACGAGGGCCACATCGCCTTCCTGAGGCCCGATCCGGTAATGCTGCTGGAATACTGGCGCAACCCGGAGGCCACCAGGGACAAATACCGCGGCGACTGGCTGATCACCGGCGACGTGGGCACCCGCGACGAAGACGGCTATTTCTGGTTCAAGGGCCGCGACGACGACGTCATCACCTCTTCGGGCTACCGCATCGGCCCGGGCGAGATCGAGGACTGCTTGTTGCAACACCCGGCGGTGGCGCTCTCGGCCGCCATCGGCAAGCCCGATGCCGTGCGCACCGAGATCATCAAGGTCTTCGTGGTGCCGGCCGAAGGCTACGCGTCCGGCCCCGAGCTGGAATCCGAGCTGCGCGAATTCGTACGCCATCGCCTGGCCAAACACGAATACCCCCGCGAGATCGAATTCATCACCGAACTGCCCACCACCGCCACCGGCAAGGTCATGCGGCGAGTTTTGAAGGAGCGCGAAATCGACGGCCAAAAAAAGCGTCAAAAGCGTCCGCGTCCCTCTAATTAAGGTTTGTTAATGACCGGGAGATCGATTCCTTAACGAAACGTCCGCGTCCCTTTAATTAAGGATTGTTAATGGTGGGCGGTGCTGTTTGAAACCCCACTAGGTTCTGTTGACATTTAAGGGATTCCCAAGAGCGTCAAAAAGTGATTCAAGCTTTCTTTTGTCAGGAGGCTTGGATGAACACGGATCGTTTGGTCATCGGGGACGAGGTTTGGGAAAAGATTTCGCCGCACCTGCCGGGCAAGGTCACGGATCGTGGTGTGACGGCGGCAGACAATCGCCTATTTCTGGAGGCCGTTTTGTGGCGGGTTCGTACGGGATCTCCGTGGCGCGACCT
>JASLXG010000159.1 GCA_030740435.1 Alphaproteobacteria bacterium
CCGAGCACTGGCGGGCCGGCGCCCGTTCGCGCCAGGTCTGGCGCCAGTTCTGAAGCCGCCTGGCCCGCACTGGCCCGCATTTCTCACCGGGTCATGGCCTGCGCGTCGCTGTCGCGCCGAAAGGGTAGGAACGCTGCGCCGCGCGATGTGGGACATCGGGCAAGCAGCGTGACACACCCTGTCGGCGCGACAGCGGCGCCCGAAGGGTCGCCCCCAGCTGCGCGCCCGCTACGGGAAAGGTCGAAGAGCGTAGTCCCACTACGCTCATCGACCTTTTCCTTCCGGATCGCATCACCTGGGGGCTTTGCTGCCCGTGACCCGGTGAGAAATGCGGGCTAGCGGTCGGGGTCGTCGGGATCGTCGGGCAACAGCGGAATGTCGTCGGCCAACAGTGCGCTGAAGGCCGCCACTTCCTCGCGCACGCTGGCCACCGCGATGTCTTCGATGCGGCGGTAGAGCGCCAGGGCCTGGTGGCCGGCCGCGGTAACCCGGGCACCGCCGCCGCCGCGGCCGCCGGTGGCGGTCTCCACCAGGGGCTGGCGGAAGCTGCGGTTGGTGGCATCGACCAGCAGCCAGGCCCGGCGATAGGACATGCCCAGCGAACGGGCGGCGGCCGAAATCGAGCCGGCCTCCGCGATGGCCTCGATCAGTGCCAGCTTGCCCGGCCCCAGCGGGTAGAGCGAGCCGAAGGCCACCCGCACCCCGGCTGGCCGCCGCGGCGGTTGTTGCTCCGGCCGTTTTGTCGACCTTGCCATGGTGCCATCACAGGGACCGGAGGCAAAGGAGTCAAGGTTGCCGGTTTTGCACCTGCTCTTTCGCTCTCTACAATCGTTGCGTTACTGTGGGAAACGACTGGACGGGCGGTGGCGAGGGAAGGCGGGATCATGGAAATCTTGACGGCAGACGTATGGATCATCGGCTCGGGTGCGGCCGGACTGATGGCAGCCATCACGGCCCGGGCCGAAGGCGCCGACGTGGCGGTGCTGGGCAAGCGGGCGCCGGGCGGCGGCACGGCGACGACACTCAGCGTCGGCGCCTTCGCCGGCCCCTGGGAGGGCCTGGACGTCGACAGGTACCTGGAATTGACGCTCAACGCCGGGCGCGGTTTGAACCGGGTCGAGATGATCGAGATCATGGCCCGGGAATCGGGCGATCGTTTTCGTGACCTGCTGGCGTGGGGCATGAACGCCACCTCTGAGAAAGGGCATTTCCTGGCCAAACCGGCCCAGCAGGCAGCCGACCAGGCGCCGGTGTTCGGCCGCGAGATCGTGCGCTGCCTGAGCGCCAAGGCCGAGGAGATGGGCGTTCGCTTCGTCAGCCATTCGGTGGTCAGGCGTCTGGCAGCCGATGATAGCGGCATCTCGATGGTGGCCTATTCGGCCCGCCGGCAGGGCTGGTTCGGGCTCACGGGCAACGCCGTGGTGCTGGCTGCCGGCGGCGCCGGGGGCCTTTACCTGCATCATGACAACCCCCAAAGCATCACCGGCGATGCCTATACCCTGGCATTCGAGGCCGGGGTCGAACTGATGGACATGGAGTTCGTGCAGTTCTACCCGGTGGCCATCGCCGAGCCCAAGCTGCCGTCCTTTCTGATGGCGCCCGACGGCGTCGATTTGGGCGAGGTCGTCAATTCAGATGGCGAAGACATCTACCAAAAATACGATATCACCGCGCGCCCGGCCGGCACCCATTCGCGTGACAAGTTCGCCCAGGCGCTTTTCAACGAGATCGAGATCGAGGGCCGCGAGGTCTTTCTCGACCTCACCGGGGTTTCCAAGGAGACCTGGTGTGCCAACCCCGTCTCGGCCGTCAATTGGGGCTACCTCAATCGCAAATACAAGGCTTTCGACAAACCCTTCCGCATTGCGCCCCTGGCCCATTTCGCCTGCGGCGGCGCCATCACCGATGAACATGGCGCGACCTCGGTACCCGGGCTCTTTTCGGCCGGCGAGGCCTCGGGCGGAGCCCACGGCGCCAACCGCATGGGCGGCAACGCGCTGACCGAATGCATCGTCTTCGGCCACCGCGCCGGCACCGCGGCGGCCCGCCATGCCGGCTCGAGCGAGGCCCGGAGCCAGGATCTCAAGGCCCTGATGCCGATGGTATCCAGCGGCGATCCGCGCAGCGACGTCGACGCCCTGAAGCTCGAATTGCGCGAGGTCATGTGGCGCTACGGCGGCATCAGCCGCAGCAGCGAAGGCCTTGCCACGGGCCTCGAGAAGGTGCGCGAGATCGCTGATCAGGCCCATCGCACCCGCGGCGTCAACGAGCCCAAGCAGATGGAAAAATTCATCGAGCTGCAGCTCGCCACCGGCGCCGCCGAGCTGATCCTCGAGGCCGCCGGCCGGCGCCAGGAAAGCCGGGGCGTCCATGCCCGCACGGATTTCCCCGAGGCCGACGACGCGGCTTGGCTGGGCCATCTTTGCCTGCGGCAGGGTGAGGCCGGAACGGATTGGCGCTTCGAGCCGCTCAGCGACGCCGCCGGCGCAGATACGGCCTGAGCGCCGACCACAAGGCCGTGGCCAGCCGGGCCGCGAGCCGCCACAGGCGGCCGGTCGCGGCCAGCACCAACCCGGCCTCGTGGCCGTAGAGTTGCACCAGCACCGCCCGAGGCTCGTTGACGGCGCGCCAGCGGATCTCCTCGAGGCGCCGGGCGCTGATCAGCCACAGCGGGCTGAGCGCCAGGCTGAGCGCGATGACGGCAACCACCAGACGGCCGGCATCGGCGCTGATCAAACCCCGCCCCAGTGCGGCGGCGGCCAGCACGAAGGAAAATTCACCGATCTGGCCCATCACCGTGCCGGCCAGGAAGGCGCGTTCCCAGGGCTCGCCCTGGAGGCGCAGGATGGTGATGTTGAGCGCCGTCTTGGCCAACGTCACGGTCAGCACCAGGACCAGCACGATGCCCAGGTTGCGCCAGATGAAACCGAGGTCGAGCAACAATCCGACGGACAAGAAGAACATCATCATCAGGATGGCCTCGATCGGGCGCGTCACCTCGATCATGCGGCGGCGCTCGGCCGAATTACCCAGCACCAGCCCGGCGATGAAAGCGCCATAAGCGGCCGACAGCCCGAGCAGGCTCGAGACCACCGCCGCCGCCAGACATAGCGCCAGCCCCCCCAGCGCCGCCAACTCGACGCTCGAGGCCAGTTGCCGGGCAAAGGGCAGGCTGACCTTTCGCCGCCCGCTGAGGGCGCCGATGATGGCCGCCAGCACGGCCACGGCGATGGCCGCGTTGATCAGGGCGGACATAAAACCGCCGCCCTCTCCTCCCAACGAGCCGATGATCAGCAGCATCGGCACCACGGCGAGATCTTGGGCGATCAGCACGCCGACGGCGAGGCCGCCGGTTTCGCTGCGCAGCTCGCCGATGTCGTCGAGGATCTTCATGGCCACGGCGGTTGAGCTCAGCGCCAGCGAACAGCCCACGACGACGGTCAGCGCCAGCGGCCAGTCGAGCACCTGGCGGGCCACCAGAGCGACGCCCAATGCCGCCGCCAGTTGCAGTGCCATGGTCGTAAGCGCGATACGCCAGACCCGGCGAAAGGCGCGCAGGCTGAGCTCGAGGCCGACCAGGAAGAGCAGCAACAGCACGCCCAGCTCGGCCAGCAGCCGAATGTCGTGACGGTCCGCCACCAGCCCCAGCGCCGAGGGCCCGAGGATGACGCCGGCCAGGATGTAGCCCACGAAGGCAGGCTGGCGCAGGCTGTGGAAGGCCACCCCGCCGACCACGGCCCCGGCCACCACCAGGGCCACATCGCTGAGTTCACTACCCATGACCGGTCAGTCCTTGTGGCCCTGCAGGCTCGGCCGGCCTTCAGACCACGCTGAAGGGATCGAGCCGGCTGCCGTCGTGAAAGCGCGAGAAGCGGAAGGCGGCAAGGTCGATCGAGGGCTCGGCGCCCCGCGCCAGTTCGGCCGCCAGTTTCCCGGCCATGGGCCCGACGCCGAAGCCGTGACCGCTGAAGCCGGTGGCCAGCACCAGGCCGGCCGGGCGCTCGAGGCGGTCGATGGTGGGCAGCATGTCGGGCGTGAAATCGATGTAGCCGGCCCAACTGCGCTCGATCTCGGCCCCCTCGGCGGCCGGCAGCAGGCGGCGGAGCTCCGCCATCAGGCCCCGCAGCAGGGCCTCGTTGGGCCGGGGATCGAGGGTGCGGAAGCGGACGAGCTCGCGGCGCAGCGCGGCCTTGGAGAAACGCCCGGCCAGGAGATCGAAAAACAGCCTGTTTAAGTGCAGCTTGACGGCGCGCTTGTGGCGAAAATAGCCCGAGGCAAAGGCCGGCAGGTTCAGGATCGTATCCAGGGTCAGGTCATGATCGACCGAACGGGTGGCGACGTTCATGGTGCCGTCGTGGCGCTGGCGGAAGGCCACGCCGGTCCAGGTGGCGGCGCTGGTGATGGGCGGCAGCGGCCGGGTCCGGGCCACCGAGCCCTTGAGCCACATCTGCGGCAGGCGTAATCCCAGCAGGCGCAACATGCGGCTCGACCAGGTCCCGGCCGCCAGCACCACCACCGGCGCCTTGATCAGGCCCTGTTCGCTGACCACCCCCGAGATGGCCCCGGCCGTGGTTTCGACGTCGAAGACGGCGCAATTCGTCAGGAACTCGGACCCGCGGCTCTCGGGCCCGCGGCTCTCGGCGGCGCGCTGCAGGGCGGCCGTGGCCAGCCTCGGCTCGGCCTGGCCGTCGCTGGGCGTAAACACGCCGCCCAGGCAATCGATGCGGTTTCCGGGCAAGTGTTCAGCCACCTGGGCCGGCGTCAGCAGGTGCGATTCCAGGCCTTGCTCATGGGCCGCCGCCACCCAGCCCTCCCAGGCCGCCTGCTCGGCCTGGTCGGCGAAGGTGATCAGGTTGCCGCCCTGGATCCATTCCACGCTGTCGTTGATTTCGCGTTCCAGCCCCTGCCAGATGTGGTTGGCGCCCATGGCCAGGCCCAGCTCTTTCGGGTCGCGGCCCTGCTGGCGCACGAAACCCCAGTTGCGGCTGGACTGCTCGCCCGCCACTTCGCCCTTTTCGCAGACGATCACGGAAAGGCCGTGCTGGCCCAGGAAATAGGCGGCTGCCGTGCCGACGATGCCGGCACCGATGATGACCACGTCGGCCTGGCGCTCCATGATCCTCACTCTCCCTCGAAATAGGCGGCGAGTTGGGCTGGCAATTCTTCTTCGTCGAACTCGAAGAGCTCCAGCAACACACCGTCGGGGGCGGGGCACATGATATAGCGCCAGAAGCCGAAATCATGGATGTCGCCGCGAAAGGCCACGCCCTTTTGGCGCAGCTCGGCCACCAGGCCGGCCAGGTCGTCGCTCTGGTAGCCGAGATGGTGGACGGCACCGGTTGTGTCCCCGCGTGGCGGCTGGTCGTAAAGATGCAGCCGGCCCCGGCCCAGCCGCAGGAAAACGTTGCGCCCGCCGCCGAATTCGCCGTCGAAGGCCACCTCGCCGCCCAGCATGTCGCGGTACCAGGCGACGCTGGTCGCCAGGTCGGAGGCAAAGAGATGAACATGGTGCAGTCCGTTCATGGCTTAATCCTGTGTGGCAAATCCTATGTGACGAGGGCACGGGCGGCTTCGGCATCGGCCGGGCTGTTGATGTTGAAGAAAGGATCCCGGGGCTGGTCGGGATAGTCGACCAGCAGGTGCCGGTAGCGCGCCGTCCAGCTATCGATGCGGCGCAGACCCTCGTCGACCATGGCGGCTCGCAAGGCCCCGGCCAGGCGTAGCGGCCAGAGTCCGAACACCGGGTGCGTGCGGCCACCGGAACGGGCGCAGGCGGTGTCGGCGCCGCCATCGCGCACGGCCTGGTGCAGGCGCGCCACCAAGTCTTCCGGGAAGAACGGCGTATCGCTGGGAAAACTGGCCACGAATTCGGCCTGGGCGAAATTGGTCTGGGTCCATTCCAGGGCCGCCAGCACGCCGGCCAGGGGGCCGGCAAAATCGGGGATGCTGTCGGCTACGAAGGGCAGCTCATAGGCGGCGAAGCGTCCGGCGTCGCCGTTGGCGTTGAGCACCAGGGTGGCCACCTGGGGCCGGGCCCGGTCGATGGCATGGGCCAGCAGCGGCCGGCCGGCCAGCTCGTGAAAGCACTTGTCGCCGCCGCCCATGCGCCGCGACAGGCCACCGGCCAGCAACACGCCGACGATGGGTGCCGTGGTCTCAGGCATCCCGGCCGCCTTTGCGTGCCTGGGCCGCCGGCTCCTCGGGTTGGGCCGCAGGATCGGCGTCATAGACGATGCGTCCCTCGCCCGCCAGGCAGAGGAAGCGCCGGCCCTTGGCCCGGCCGATCAGGGTCAAATTCGCCCGCCGCGCCAGTTCCACCCCCCAGGCCGTGAAGCCCGAGCGCGAGATCAGCACGGGGATGCGCATCTGCACGCACTTGATGACCATCTCGCTGGTCAGGCGTCCGGTGGTGTAAAAGAGCTTGCCCTCGGGTCCCAGGCCCTCCTGAAACATATATCCGGCGATCTTGTCGATGGCGTTGTGGCGGCCCACGTCCTCCATGTAGAGGAGCGGCCGGTCTTCCTGGCAAAGCGCGCAGCCGTGGATGGCGCCGGCCGCCAGGTAGATGCTGGGGCGGCTGTTGATTTTTTTCGAGATGGCGTAAAGCCAAGACGTGCGCACCCGGGCATCGGCGGCCAGTTCGACCTCGTAGAAGCTCTCCATGACGTCGCCGAAGGCCGTGCCCTGGGCGCAACCCGAGGTCAGGGTCTTCTTGCGCAGCTTGTCCTCGAAATCGGTCTCGCCCTCGGTGCACACCACGACGACATCGATCTCGGCATCGAAATCGATGGCCGTGATACGGTCGTCGCTGGTCAGCATGTTCTGGTTGATGAGATAACCCACGGCCAGGTATTCGGGATAGTCGCCGATCGTCATCATGGTGACGATTTCCTGGCCGTTGAGGTAAAGCGTCAGCGGCCTCTCCACCGGCACGCTGGTGGTCACCGGGGCGCCTTCGTGGTCGGTGCCGTGGCAGCGCTCTACCAGGCGCGGATCATCGGGATCGGGCGCCAAGATGAATTCGCCAGCGGCGGCTTTTTCTTCGTAGGCTTCGGTCATGGGATGAATATGCGTCGAAGTGGCGCCCTGGGAAAGGGCCAAGCGCCCCGGAGGTGAAGCATGAACGACGAGACCAACATCATGGTGCGGCCCTTGGCGGACTGTGCGGTGCTGATTACCGGCGGCACCTCGGGTATTGGTTTGGCCTCGGCGAGAGCGCTGGCCGAGGCCGGCGCCCGGCGCTTCGTGCTCAACGGCCGCAACGCCGAACGGGCCGAGGCGGCGCGCCTGAGCCTGGCCGAGACGGCGCCCGAGGCCGAAATCCACCTGGCGCTGGGCGATGCCTCCAGCCAAGCCGGCGCCCAGGGCGCGGTGGCGGCTTGCCTCGACGCTTTCGGGCGCATCGACGTGTTGCTCAATTCGGCCGGCGGCGACGTGCTGCCGAGGCTTTTGCACGAACAGGGCATGGACGAGATCGAGGCCGTGCTGCGAGGCGAGCTCCTGTCGACCATCCTGCCCACCCGGGCCGCATTGGAGCCCATGATGGCGCAAGGCGCGGCGGCTCGATCATCGCCATCGCCTCCGACGCCGCCAAGGTGGCGACACCGGGCGAGGCCGTCATCGGCGCGGCGCTCGCCGGTATCCTGATGTTCACCCGCACCGCCGCCATCGAGGCCAAGCGCTCCGGCGTGCGCCTCAACTGCATCACGCCCTCGATCGTCCGGGGCACGCCGCACTACGACAAGCTGATGGCCGACAAGTTCGCCGGCCGGCTTTTCGCCAAGGCCGAACAGCGCGCCAACCTGGGCGTCGTCGAGCCCGAGGATCTGGCGCAGTTGGTGGTCTACCTGGCCAGCCCGGCGGCGGCCAAGCTGAGCGGCCAGGGGATTAGTTTGAACGGGGGGATTACGGCGGCCTAGGGCGGGACTCAGGCGATCACGGCAGCGGGCGGGTACGTTTGAATTCGACCCACAGGGGGAAATGATCCGAAAGCCGGTAGGATTTGGTTTTTGCCGTCATTTGTTTGTCGCCGTAGACGTATCGCAGGAAATCGAAATAGCCCCCCCGCTTGGCGTATTCGAGCCCCAGGCGGTTCTTGCCGGCGCCGGGGCCGGCGAACCAGGCGATCTGATCGTAGAATTTTTCCAGCTGCGGACGCGTCTTGCTCGCCGTCACGGTGCGCGGGACATTGTGCAGCTCCTTGGGCACCATCAGGTCGGTTGAGGTAAAGGCCTGCCACAGCAGGTCGCCCTTGCGGTCGATGTTGAAATCGCCCATGACGATGAAGTTCTGGTGCCATTTGTTGGTCCGCTTCGACCAGTCCGCCAGCCACTTGGCAATGGCGCGCAGTTCGGGTTCACGGTCCGCCGCGTTGTGGCCGTATATGACATGCAGCGTGGTCAGGATGAATGTGTCCTGGCCGGCCCGGAAACTGACGGCATAGGGGGTGCGGACGAACTGCCGGTTGAGGGCACCTTGGTCCATACCGCCGGCGATCTGTTCCGGCGGCACCACCAGTTCGGCGGCCAGGCCGGAAAGCTGCACCCGGCGCTGGTCGAAGACGAAGGCCAGGCGTTCGCCGGCACCGGCCTTGCCCAGGGTTACGTCGGTCATGACGAAGCCCCAGTTCGGCCCCAGTACCTTCATCAGGGTGCGTAAGGCGCGCAGGTCGCCGCCCACTTCCTGCACCGCGACGACGTCGAAACGCGAGATGATCTCGGCGATGGCCAGCAAGCCGCGCAAGTCGCGCTTCGGGCTGTCGCTGTCTGCCGCCGTCCATTTGCGCGTCAGGCCGCCGAACTTGCGGATGTTCCAGGTGGCGATCAGCAGGTTGCGGTCGACCAGCTTGGCCGGAATCTTGTTGTCGAGTGCGGCCCGCATGGCCGCCATGTCCTTGCGCACGGGCGGCGGTGGTGGATCGAAGATGTTGGCTTGGGCTTTGGCGGGCATGGTTGCGACCTTTCTCCCGACGCTTATTGGGCGACCACGTCGCCGGTGAAGGTGATGGCGTTCTCGTAAGCCTTGACCGTGGCTTCGCGGAGCCTGAGGAAGTGCTCGATCACGTTCGAGGCCACGGCGTTGGTATCCTCGATCAGGGCCGCGATCGCGGCCGTCTTGTCCGCCAGTGTATCCTCTGCATCCGTGACCTTTTTTTCCTGAACTTGGACTTCGCCACGTTTCTTGACCAAATCCGACTCGGCAGTATTCAGATCGATGCAGTCCTGATTCTTGGTCCGATTCGCAGCATCGATAGCATCGCATTTGCCGTCCAGATCGGCGACCTCGGCGACAAGCTCCCTTTCGGCGGCTTGCAGCTTTTCCAGATCACCCTGCTGGTCTTCGAGATTCCTGGTTTCGGCCTTCGCCGTGACGGCGTCGCGAATCTTGGCGACGAGGTCGTTGCGGAAGCGGTCCATGGCCCGGATAGCCGAAGCAATATGGGCGGGGCGAAGCGCCACCTGGGCGATATCGGCCTTCTCGAGCTTTATCAGACTGAGAAGTTTGCTGTTTTTCTCTTCACCCGTGAGGATCCGATAGGCGTCAATGGCCGATCTTTTCTCGCCGATAAGCTTGGCCAGGCCAGCTCCGGCCGCCACTTTCTTTTTGCACGATTTGGTTTCCTTGCCGGTGTCCGTCTTGACGGTCTTTTTCGCCGACGACAGTTCCTTCTCGACTGCCTCGAGCTTGCGTTTCAGCTTTTCCTCTTCGGCCTTGCTGGCCCGGCGCCGGGCCGAGAATTCCTCGATGACGCCAGCCAGCGCGCGAACCGGGTTCTTTTTCGAGGCTCGGCCCAGGGCCCAACGCTCCGCCTCCTTGCGGCCCTTCAGTTTCGCGCCGTGCGATTCGCGCGCTGTCAACTCGTCCGCCTGCACCAGGATCGAATTCCCCACCGCCTGCAAGACATCTGTGTATTTTCTCGTCTGGGCGCCGTTCGCCCT
>JASLXG010000160.1 GCA_030740435.1 Alphaproteobacteria bacterium
GCTTGCCCGATGTCCCACATCGCGCGGCGCCGCGCTCCTACCCTGTCGACGCCACAGCGCCGCGCAGGCCATGACCCGGTGAGAAATGCGGGCTAGGCCCCGAGCGCTGCCAACGCCGGCAGGTAGTCCTGGTCCGTGGCCGTCGCCACGGCCTCGTAGGTCACCTTGCCTTTGTGCACGTTGAGGCCATCGCAAAGATGGGGATCGGCCAGAGAGGCCGCCTTGTAGCCCTGGTCGGCCAGCGCCAGAGTGAACGGCAAGGTGGCGTTGTTGAGGGCGAAAGTCGAGGTCCGGGCCACGGCGCCGGGCATGTTGGCGACGCAGTAATGCGCCACGCCTTCCTCGACGTAGGTGGGCTCGTTGTGGGTGGTGGGCCGGCTGGTCTCGAAGCAGCCGCCCTGGTCGATGGCCACGTCGACCACCACCGAGCCCCGTTTCATGCGGCTGAGCATTTCGCGGCTCACCAGCTTGGGCGCCTCGGCACCCGGCAGCAGCACGGCACCGACAACAAGGTCGGCATCGAGCACGTATTCCTCGACCGCGTCACGGGTCGAGAAGATGGTGTTGAGGATGGGGCCGAACTGGAGATCGAGGGCATAGAGGCGTTCGATGGACTTGTCGATCACCGTCACCTTGGCCTCCAGCCCCATGGCCATGCGCGCCGAATTGGTGCCTACGACGCCGCCGCCCAGGATCACCACATTGGCCGCGGCGACGCCGGGCACGCCGCCCAGCAACAACCCGCGGCCGCCCTGTTCGAGTTCCAGGCAGTGCGCTCCCGCCTGGATGGCCATGCGTCCGGCCACCTCGCTCATGGGCGCCAGCAGCGGCAGGCCGCCATGCGGGTCGGTGACGGTTTCGTAGGCGATGGCGACGCAGCCGCTTTCGACCAACCCCCTGGTCTGTTCGGGGTCGGGCGCCAAGTGGAGATAAGTGAAGAGCACCTGGTCGGGGCGCAGCATGGCGATCTCGACCGCTTGTGGCTCCTTCACCTTGACCACCATTTCGGCCCGGGCGAAGACCTCTTCGGCGCTCGCGACGATCTCGGCCCCGGCGGCGCCATAGGCCTCGTCCTCGAGGCCGATGGCATGGCCGGCCTGCGTCTCGACCAGCGCCTGGTGGCCGTGTTCAACCAACTCGCGCACCGAGCTCGGCGTCAGCCCCACCCGGTATTCCTGAACCTTGATTTCCTTGGGAACCCCGACCAGCACCTCGCACCTCCGAATCCTCTAGCCGCGCCCGCCTTGGCGGCAGCGATGGTATCACGCGGCAAACCCCGGCCGGCAAAAGATTCAGATCTTAGGCCTTGAAATGCCCGCCCCAACGGCCTATATGGGTCCCTAAGGCGCTACCGAGCGACAGCGTAGGTCCAAGAGCAGCTCTCGCCGGGTCTGATGTGTCTGCAGCACGTCAGGACGCGCCCCATAGGAAGCCCCGCAATGGAATATCCGGCGGGGCTTTCGTTTTTCTGGAAATCGCTCAATCCTGCCGGGTCGCCACGGTCTTCTGGTAGAGGCCGCCGAAGTAGGTCTCGGTGCGCCAGCTAAATTCGCCAGCGGCGTCCAGCTCGGCAAGCCGCTGGTCCCAGAGGCTGGCGGCGAAGGGCTCGAGCGTGCGGTGCACCAGGGCCATCAGCGGGCCCAGCGGATGCCACCAGCGCGGCCGGTGGTAGTCGACGAAAACCACACGGCCGCCCGGCCGCACGGCGCCCAGCAGCGCCGCCACGATGGCCCGGCGCTTGGCCTGGGGCACCTCGTGCAGCAGGAAAAAGCAGGAAACCACGTCGTAGGCCTGCGCCGGCACGTCCTCGGCGTCGCCGAGCTCGATTTGCACGTTGGCCCGGCCGGCCAGCTTGCGGCGCAGGTTGTCCACCTGCCCCGGCAGCACGTCGATGACGTCGAGCCGCCCCTCGGCACCGATGGCGCCCAGCAGATGGCGGGAGAAGGCGCCATAGACGCAGGCCGGCTGCAACACGATCTCACCCGGCGCGACCTCGGCCGCGGCCAAGCGCATGAGCCTTCTGCCCTGGCCCCAGAGGATGGCCTCGACGACCCAGGCATGATCGAGAAAAAAGGGTGAAAACCGGCCGCCATAGGCCCAGCGATAGGTCCGGCTTTCGGCCAGGTAGGCCGGCACCGGCGGCCGTTCGGACAAACTCGTTTGACTCATTTTCGCTGCCTTCACTCCCTTGCGTGGCCGCCCCCGGACAGCCATCGACGCTGGCCCAGGTTGCGCCAAAAGGCAATGCGCTACGGTGTCGCAGGAAAGACCGTCAGGCCGCGCGGGCGAGATCATAGGCGGCTCGCAGCCGGTACCAGGTTTCGACACCGCCACCGAAGGCCTTGTCGAGACGGATCGCCATCTCGGCCGAAATGCCTGAACGGCAGTTGACGATGTCGGAAAGCTGTTTGCGGCTAATGCCCAGTCTGCGGGCAACCTCCGTCACGCTCAGCCCCAACGGCTCCAGGCAGTCGTGGCGGACACTGAGGCCGGGGTGCGGTGGATTTTTTGTCGCCATGGTTCGGTTCTTGAATATTGATTATCGATCACGACCACGTCTCCGGCAGAAACATCGAATCGCTCAAACCAATTCTTCCCGGGCCTTTTCGATCAATGCCGCGATCTTCGCCGCGCCGGCCTGCGTTTCGTTGGCAGGCGGGGCAGCGGGAATCCGGCCTCCAGGGGCAAGTGTCGTAAGCGACCTAATCATGATTTTCCTCGCCTCGTTGTCAGCCGGCGGCCAGATGCAGCACGACGTGGCGCGTATGCGGCCGTGTGCGATGTTCGAAAAGATAAATCCCCTGCCAGGTACCCAGCGCCAGGCGGCCGGCCATCACCGGCACGGCAAGATGGGTCTGGGTCAAGGCCGCCCGGATGTGGGCCGGCATGTCGTCGGGCCCCTCGGAGCGGTGCTGGTAGGCGCGCGCCTCCGGCGCCAGTTCGGCGAAGAATTCCTGCAAATCGCGCAGCACCGCCGGGTCGGCGTTCTCCTGGATGGTCAGCGAGGAGGAGGTGTGCTGGATGAAGGCCGTCAGCAGGCCCTCGGCGACGTTTTGCCCGGCCAGCCAGGCCGCCACTTCGTGGCTGATCTCGTAAAGACCCTGGCCTTGGGTCTCGAAGCTGAGACGGGTGCTGGGCAAGCGGTTCTCCTGGCGCTCGCGGACCAAATCCGCACCCCAGCCTTTCATCTTGGGCGGCGCTGGGCAATAGTGACGGTCGTTTTGGCCAGCCGGTGAACGATCATGAACGAAGTTCGCGAGGGCGTCCTGCGCACCCCCGAGGAGCGCTTCGAAAACCTGCCGGGTTTCGCCTGGGCGCCCAACTACCTCGACGACTTGCCGGGCTACGAGGGCCTGCGGGCGCACTACGTCGACAGCGGCCCGGCCGATGGGGAAGTCTTTCTCTGCCTGCACGGCGAGCCCACCTGGGCCTATCTTTATCGCCGCATGATCCCGGTCTTCACGGCCGCCGGGGCGCGTGCCGTGGCGCCCGACTTCTTCGGCTTCGGCCGTTCCGACAAGCCCGTCGACGATGCCGTCTACAGCTTCGATTTCCACCGCGATTATCTTTTGCGCCTGATCGAGCGGCTGGATCTTCGCCGCATCACCATCGTCTGCCAGGACTGGGGCGGCCTGTTGGGCCTGACGCTGCCCCTGGAGATGCCCGAGCGCTGCGAGCGCCTGATCGTCATGAACACCACCCTGGGCACGGGCGAGGGGCTGAACGAAGGTTTTCTGGCCTGGCGCGCCTACATGGCGAAAAACCCCGACCTGGCCATCGACAAGCTGATGCAGCGCGGCTGTCCCCATCTTAGCGCCGCCGAGGCGGCGGCCTACGCCGCGCCCTGGCCCGACCAGGCCTACAAGGCCGGGGTCAGGCGCTTTCCCCAGATGGTGCCCGAAAACCTGGAGGACGAAGGGGCCGAGCTTTCGCGCCGCGCCCGCGACTGGTGGCGAAGCGAATGGTCCGGCCAGGCCTTCATGGCCGTCGGCATGCAGGACCCGGTGCTGGGGCCGCCGGTGATGGCGGCGTTGCGGAAGTGCATCAAAAACTGCCCCGAGCCCTACGAGGTGGCCGAGGCCGGCCACTTCGTCCAGGAATGGGGCGACCAGGTGGCGTCCGCGGCGCTGGCGGCGTTCGCTTAGGATCGCCATGGCGGAATCGCCGGACATTCCCCCGGGCTTCGAGCCCCGGCCCGGCGGCGGCGAATTCACCCGCATGATCGGGCCCATCTACCAGTGCATCGACGAACGCGGGTTCTGCTACGCCTTCCGGGCCGAGGAACGCCACACCAACAACGGCGGCGTGGTCCATGGTGGCATGCTGGTCTCGGTCATGGACGTCATGCTGGCCTACATGATCGGACACGAGCTCGGCCCCAAGCCGCGCGCCACCACCAGCCTGGCGGTCGACTTTCTCACTTCCGCCCGGCCCGGCGACTGGCTCGAGGCTCGCGGCCACATCACGCGACGCACCGCCTCGATGGTCTTCGTGCGCGGCCTGATGACGGCCGGCGAACGCCCGGTGCTGGGCGCCAGCGGCATCTGGGCGCTCTTTAAGCCGCGTGACTGAGAGCGAGAGAGGACACAGCGCCATGGCGGATCCCGTACGCGACGACAACCTGCGCCTGGTGCTGGCCGAGCAGGAGAAATCCTTCATCGCCGACCGGCTGGGCTATCACCGGCGCTCGCTGCTCGGCCTGCTGGCGGCGGCCGCGGCCATTGCCGCTGTGCTGCTGGCGCTCTACGTCATGCCGCAATCGAAGATCTTCATGGTGATTGCGATACTGGCCTTCGGGGCCGGGCTTTTCTTCATCGTCGCGCTGGTGCTGACGGTCGGGGATTACCTGCGCTACCGCCTGATGAAGACCGAGCACGAGCGGTTTTTGGCGAGCTACGGCCGTTCCGAGAACGCCCCGTGAGGGAAAGCAAGCGCTTCCAACGCATATTGGATGAGGGCAAGTGCATAGGCTGCGGCCTTTGCGCCTCGATGCTGCCCGACAAGCTGGACATGGAACTTGCACCATCTGGCTATCTGCGGCCGGGCCCGCGGTCGGCGCTTTCGGCCCGCGAGACGGCGGCGATTTTCGCCGTCTGTCCGGGGGTCGTGCAGACCGGGCTGCCGGCTGAACTGATGCTCGGCGAGACGGCCGTCGATGAGATCTGGGGGCCTCATGTCCGTATCGACAGGGCCTTTGCCGCCGATCCGGAGTGCGCCACCGGGCGGCCACGGGCGGCGTGCTGACGGCGCTATGCCATTATTTGATCGCCAGTGGCGAGGCCAGCGCCATCCTGCACGTCAAGGCGGGCGGCGCGCGACCCTCTTTTGGCCAGGCCCATATCAGCACCAGCCCAGAAGAAGTTCTGGCCGGAGCCGGGTCGCGATACGGACCCGCCGATCCGCTTTCGGCGCTGGGTGCGCTGCTGGATCGGGGCCAGCCCGTTGCCGTCGTCGCCAAGCCCTGCGATATATCCGCAGCTCGCCTGCTGGGACGCAGCGACGCGCGGGTCAGCGAATTGATCAAGTACATGCTGACACCGGTCTGTGGCGGCTTCATGCCGCCCTTCGGCATGGAGGCTTTTCTCGAACGCCTTGGCGTCGCCCCTGACGAGGTGGCCGCGGTCAGCTATCGCGGCAACGGCTGTCCCGGCCCCACGCGCGTGGAGCTGAAGAACGGCGACATCATCGAGAAAACCTACCTCGAATTTTGGGGCCCGGACTCCGCCATGTGGCACCTGCCGTTGCGCTGCAAGATCTGCCCCGACGGCGGCGGCGAGGCGGCGGATATCGCGGCGGCCGACACCTGGCCGGGCGGCGCCCCAAGGCCGGAAATGCTGGACGCCGACCCGGGCACGAACGTCGTTCTGGCCCGCACCAAGGCGGGCGCCGAATTGATCGAGAACGCCGCCCGGGCCGGATATCTCAGCCTCGACGGGACGGCAACGCCGCGCGACCTCGACCATTGGCAACCCCATCAGGTGGCCCGGAGAATAGCCGCCGAGGCACGAAACGAGGGTATGCGCGAGGCTGGTCAGCTTGAATTGCGAACCATCGGCCTCAGGACCGAAACCTTGGCGCGGCGCCTGGACGCCGACAGCCAGCGCCGGCAAATCGAGGGCACGAAGGCGCGCCTTGCCATCGGCAAGCATCTCGACAGTTTCGGCCGATCCCAAAGCGATCCCGAAGGCTGAGCTCAGCGGAACCCGCCCGTTTCAGCCGGTCAGGCGCTTCCAGCCGCCGCCGGCCTCGTGGCTCAGAAGTTCGCCGGCCATCAGGTCGAACCACCAGCCCAAGAGCGTCAATTTTCCCGCCGCCACCCGGCTTTCGATCCAGGGGAAGGTGCAGAGGTTGGCGAGCGAGATTTTCACCGCCTGGCGCTCGACATGGCGCAGTTGGGCCTCGCCCTCCAGGCTATCGTCCTGGGCCTCCCGGACGATGGACACCCAGGCCTCGACGAATTCCCGTTCCCCGCCACCCTGTGGCCCCTGACAGAGGTGGCGGATGCCGCCGCAATGGGAATGGCCGAGCACGATGATGTGCTTGACCTCGAGGTCGCGCACGGCAAATTCGATGGCGGCGCTGGTGCTGTGGTGGCGCCCGTCGGGCTCGTAGGGCGGCACCAGGTTGGCCACGTTGCGCACGATAAAGAGCTCGCCCGGCTGGGCCTTGGCGATGATCGAGGGGTTCACCCGGCTGTCGGCGCAGGCGATGATCATGACCTCGGGGCTCTGCCCCCTCTCGACCAGCGAGCGGTAGAAATCGGGCTGCTGCTCGTAATAGCTCTCGCGGAAAGACTTGAAGCCGGCGATCAGGCGGTCGATGGTCATGGCGAGGCCAAAACGGTGGAATTCGCCCCCGGCGCCCGCCCCTATTCGGCCGCCGCCTTGCCCTTTGCCCCGCCCTTTGCTCCGCCCTGGGGATCGAGGTCGACGCCTTCCAGCAGGTCACCGTATTGGGCTGCCCGCTTGCCCCGCCGCGCCGCCAGGGATTCCATCAGTTCGCTGCCCTCGATCATGGCGGCGTTCCAGACGGCGATGTAGTTGAGGCCCTCGGCCACCGAATGGTCGCGGGCATAGTTGAGCATTTCCTTGATGCCGCGCTGGGCCAGCGGCGAGTGGGCGGCGATGCTGCGGGCGATTTCCATGACACCGGCCAGCAGGCTTTCCTGATCGGCATAGACCTGGTTGACCAGGCCGACCTCGCAGGCCTCGCTGGCCGCCATGTCGCGGCCGGTGAAGGCCAACTCGCGCATGACCCCGGCCGGGATCAGGTGGGGCAGGCGCTGCAAGGTGCCGAGGTCGGCCGTCATGCCGATCTCGGTCTCCTTGATGACGAAGTAGGCGTCCTCGGTGCAGTAGCGCATGTCGGAGGCGGCGATGATGTCGACGCCGCCGCCGATGCAGCCGCCCTGGACGGCGGCCAGTACCGGCACGCGGCAGCGCTCCAGCGCGCTGACGGTGTCCTGCAACTCGAGGATTATGCGCATCATGGCCTCGCGCCGGCGGCCCTCGTCGACCTCGCCCGAGACGTCCAGCAGCGAGCCCAGCGCCTTGAGATCGATGCCGGCGCAGAAGTGGGGCCCCGTCGAGGAAAGCACCGCGACGCGCGCCTCCGGGGTGTCGCGGATCTCGTTGAACACCTCGCCCAGCTCGCGCCACGAGGTGGCGTTCATGGCGTTGCGCAAGCGCGGCCGGTTGAAGACCACGTGGGCCACGTGGTCGTTGAGCTCATAGGTCAGGGTCTCAAACATGGCGCTCTCCTGTCTGCTGCGGGAGTCTTACCACATCGCGCATCGGCGGTGACAACCGCGACCAGCGGAGTCATGATCGCCTGGCGCCTCATTGCATAACCGGAGAAAAGCCGTGGCCATCGATTACGATCAGATTACCGCCTACCAGGTGCCCGAATTCGAATCCACCTACGACCAGCGCGACAGCATGCTCTATGCCCTGGGCCTGGGGCTGGGCGCCGATCCCCTGGACGCCCAGCAGCTCAGGTTCGTCTACGAGGACGACCTCCAGGCGCTGCCCACCATGGCCGTCTGCCTGGCCTGGCTGCCCAACTGGCTGCCCAGTGTGGGGGTCAACTACCTTAAAGTACTTCACGGCGAACAGCGGCTCGAGCTGCACCGGCCGTTGCCTACGGCGGCCACCGTGGTGGCCCGCCATCGCGTCGTCGACGTCTTCGACAAGGGCGCCGACAAGGGCGCCCTGGTGATCTCGGAACAGCAGATCTTCGAAAAGCAGTCCATGGATCGGCTGTGCACCATCACCTCGACCACCTTTGCCCGGGGTGACGGCGGCTTCGGCGGCAAGTCGGGCCCGGCGCCGACCCCCCATCCCATGCCCGAGGGCCCGCCCGAGGCGGTCTGCGACCTCACCACGCTACCCCAGGCGGCGCTGATCTACCGGCTTTCGGGCGATCGCAATCCCTTGCACGCCGATCCCCTGGTGGCCGACCGTGCCGGGTTCGAGAAGCCCATCCTGCATGGCCTGTGCACCTACGGCGTGGCCGGCCATGCGGTCTTGAAGACCATGTGCGATTACGACCCGGCCGGCATCACCGGCCTGGATGTGCGCTTCTCGGCGCCGGTCTATCCCGGCGAGACCATCCGCACCGAGATGTGGCGCGACGGCAAGGTGGTTTCCTTCCGCTCGACGGTGCTGGAGCGCGACCTGATGGTGCTCAACAACGGCAAGGCGACGCTGGCCTGAGGAAGCAACGGGGAGGAACAAGTCGATGGCGTACCCCTGGGAGGCAAGCTATCCCGACGGCGTGAGCTGGAACATCGACCTCGAGATCAAGCCTGTCGACCAGTTGTTGCAACAAGGCGTCGATGCCTTCCCCGAGAACGTCTGCTGCGAATTCATGGGCCGCGAGTTCCGCTACCGCGACATCGAGGGCCTGGTCGACCGTGCCGCCAAGGGCTTGCAGGAATTGGGCGTGGGCAAGGGCAGCCACGTCGGCATCCTGCTGCCCAACACGCCGCACTACATAGTGCTCTTTTTCGCCGTCCTGCGCTGCGGCGCCACGGTGGTGAACTACAGCCCGCTTTACGCCGAGCGCGAGATCGCCCAGCAGATCGAGGACAGCGGCACCGAGATCATGGTGAGCCTTGATCTCGCGCTCTTGTACCCCAAGGTCGCCGCCCGGCTCGCCGACACCGGCCTCAAGAAAATCATCGTCTGCAACATGCCGGAAGTGCTGCCGTTCCCCAAAAGCCTCTTGTTCAAGCTCTTGCGCAAGAAGGACGTGGCCCAGGTGCCGGCCGACGAGAGCCATATCCGCTTCGCTGAACTCACCGCCAACGACGGATCCTACCGGCCGGTCGAGGTCGACGCCCACGCCGACACGGCGGTAATCGCCTACACCGGCGGCACCACCGGCAGGCCCAAGGGCGCCATGCTGAGCCACGCCAACCTCTGTTCGGTGGTCGGCCTGGGCGAGCCCTGGATGATGGGATCGATGATCGACGGCGAGGAGCGCATCTTCGCGGTGCTGCCTTTCTTCCACATCTTCGGTCTCACCAACATCATGATCTCGACGGTCTCGGCGGGCTCGACCATGCTGGTGCACCCGCGCTTCGACGCGGACGCCGTGATGAAGGACTTCCAGACGAAGCGCCCCACCATGTTCGCCGGCGTGCCCACCATGTACACGGCCCTGGTCAGCCACCCGGCCGCCACGGCCACGGATTTTTCCTCGCTCAAGTACTGCGGCTCGGGCGGCGCGCCGCTGCCCGTCGAGATCATGGCCAAATTCGAAGACCTCGCCGGCTGCCCCATCATCGAGGGCTACGGCCTGACCGAGACGGCACCGACGGTCAGCGCCAATCCCTTCCGGGGCACCCGCAAGCCGGGCTCGGTGGGCCTGCCGCTGCCCCAGACGGTGGTCGAGATCGTCGACCTGGAGGACCGCGACAAGGTGCTGGGCGCCAACGAACGCGGCGAGATCTGCGTCCGCGGGCCGCAGGTCATGATGGGCTACTGGCAGCGTGATGACGCCACTGCAGAAGCCATGGCCGGCGATCGCTTCCACACCGGCGACGTGGGATACCTGGACGACGAGGGCTATCTCTACCTGGTCGACCGCGAGAAGGACATGATCCTCTCGGGCGGCTTCAACGTCTATCCCCGCAACATCGAGGAAGCCATCTACGAACATCCCGGCGTCGAAGAGGTGACGGTGATCGGCATCCCCGACAACTACCGCGGCGAGGCCGCCAAGGCCTTCGTCAAGCTGAAAGACCCAGCGGGCTCGCTGACCCTCGAGGAATTGCGCGAGTTCCTGACCGACAAACTGGGCAAGCACGAGCTGCTGGCCGAGCTGGAGATCCGGGCGGAGCTGCCAAAAACGCCGGTCGGCAAGCTCTCGAAAAAGGAATTGGTGGCCGAAGAGACGGCGAAGCGGGGGGAGGGGTAGGGCGCTCAGCCCCAAACCCGCCGCGCCACCTCGCCGACCAGTTTCAGCTTGGCGGCCTGCTGATCGATGGTCAGTGCATTTCCCAGCACCGAGGTCCCGAAGCCGCACTGCGGGCTAATGGCCAGGCGGTCCTTGGGCATAAAGGCCGAGGCCTCTGCGATGCGGGCGACCAGCGTTTCCGGGTCTTCGAGCTCCGGCGTCTTGGTCGTCACCAGGCCCAGCACGACCGTCTTGTCGTCGGGGACATGGGCCAACGGCGCGAAATCTCCGGAGCGCTCGTCGTCGTATTCCAGCAACAGCCGCTCCGCCGCGATGCCCTGGAAGATGGGCCGGGCGATGGGCTCAAAGCTGCCTGCGACCAGCCAGCGGCTGCCCTGGTTGCCGCGGCAGAGGTGGAAGCCGAAGGTGACGCCCGGCGCGCCCGCGATGACCGCGTTGTCGAGATCGATGCCCTGGGCCAGCCAGGATTCGAGCGTCCAGCCGAGGCCTTCGTAGTAGGCGGCGGTCTTGGGGTCGAGCAAGAGCGGATAATGGGGCGCGTCGAGCTGGATGTAGGTGGCGCCGAGCCGCGCCAGCTCGGCCACCTCGTCACGCAGGATATCGGCGACGTCGGCGAGAAACGAATCCAACGTCGGGTAGGCGCCGGTCGAAAGCTCGGGCGATCAGAAGTTGGCATAGAGGCTGGGGCTGGGCAGCGTGACCTTGGCGATGCCCGCACAGCGGGATCTCAAATAAACGAACTCCTCGACCGAGAGGTGGCGTTTGCGTTCGAGCTTGTCGACGACGCCGAGATTCCGGGGCCGCTCGAGACTGTGGTCGCCGACCGCCTCGCTCTGCCAGTCGCCCCAGAGGAAGGCATCGACATCCCACTCGCCGAAGCCGCTGACCGCCTCGGCCAATTGCGACTGGAACGACAAACGCCGCATCTCGCCGTCCGTGACGACGTCGAGACCGGCCGATTCTTGGCTCGCCACGGCCCCATCGACGGCCCGGTCCTCGGCCGCCTTGAAGGGCCGCCGCGTCGAGGCGCCCGGCCTCGAAGTCGGCTCGCGCCGCCAGCAAATCGGGCGGCCTGAGCAGGCTGCCGACGACATCGGCCCGCGCGATCATGGCTGCGCCGCCTGGGCGCCCTAGAACACCTTTTGCAGCTTCAGCGCAATCGTCATGTCGCCGTCGACCTTGAGCTTGCCCATCATGAAGGCCGTGGTGGGGTCGATCTCGCCCTTCGACATGCTGATGAAATCGTCCATCGACATGCGGATGGTGCAGTCGGCCTCGACGTCTTCGTTGCTCACCGAATTGGGCACCGACTTGCCATCCAGATAGACCAACCCGGCATCGCCGAAATCGAACTTGACGGTGGCTCCCAGGCCGGCGTCGTCGCCCACCCGCTGACGCATTCCGGTGGTGATCTCTTCCAGGCTCATGGCAAAAAAATCCTTCAAATTTCGTGGAACGAGGGCGAGCGCAGCGAGCTTCAGCCGCCTACCCCCCGGGCTCGGACGAGCCACTTGACGTTAACGTAAACGTCAATCTAGGATGAAGTCAATCGGCGGCGCCGCCCGGGGCCTGATTCGACCTCCGCGCGGCGCCGTTCCATAATGGCGAAAAGGCCTGTTGGGCGGCCCCAGGGAGAGCCGCTCGTCCCCCAGGAGTGGGCACAAAAATGACCTACCAGTCGGTTTTTCGCTCTGATCTGTTTGCCGGCCATACCGTCATCGTCACCGGCTCCGGGAGTGGCATTGGGCGCTGCATCGCCCACGAGATCGCCAACCTGGGAGCGCACTTGGTGCTGATCGGGCGCACCCGCTCCCGCCTCGAGGAAACCGCCGCCGAGCTGGCCGAGGACGGCGGCCAAAGCAGCATCTATCCCCAGGACATCCGCGACGAAGACGGCGTTACCGAGACGGTGGCCAAGATCGTCGCCGAGCGCGGCCGCATCCATGCCCTGGTCAACAACGCCGGCGGCCAGTTCTCCGCCCCGCTCACTGAAATCAGCCAAAAGGGCTTCGATACCGTGGTGCGCAACAACCTGACCGGCGGTTTCCTGATGTCGCGCGAGGTCTACAAGCAGAGCATGGAGGCCCATGGCGGCAACATCGTCAACGTCACCGCCGACAGCCGCAACGGCATGCCGGGCATGGGTCATTCCGGGGCGGCCCGGGCCGGCATGGAGAACTTCACCATGACGGCGGCCATCGAGTGGGCCCATTCAGGCGTGCGCGTCAACGCCGTGGCGCCGGGCTGGATCATCTCGTCGGGCTTCGACAAGTACGACGAGGAAACCGCCAAGATGTTCACCGTCATGCACGACTGGGTGCCGCTGAAGCGTCTGGGCACGGAATCCGAAGTCAGCGCCGTGGTCTGTTTCCTGCTGTCCCAGGGCGCCGCCTTCATCACCGGCGAGACCATCCGCATCGACGGCGGCCGGCCGCTCTCCTCGGTGCTGTGGCCGGTGCCCGAACACCAGCGCTCGCAGCCCTACGAGGGCTTTCACCGCTCGGTGATGCCGGAAATCTTGAAGGAAAAAGACTGATGCCCGTGCTGCCCACCGGCGTCGACCAGGGCTCCGCGAGCTTCCGGCAGAACCGCGCCGACATGCTGGCCATGATCGAGCATTTCCGCGGCCTCGAACAAAAGGTGCGCGACCATTCGGAACGCGGGCGTCAGCGCTTTCACGGCCGCGGCCAGTTGCTCGGCCGCGAACGCCTGGCGCTCTTGTTGGACCGCGGTGCGCCGTTTCTGGAATTCTCTACGCTGGCCGGCAACGGCATGCACGACGACGACGGCGACGCCGGCATCCAGGGCGGCGGCATCATCACCGGTATCGGCTGGGTTTCGGGCACGCGCGTGGTGATCACCTGCAACGACCCTTCCATCAAGGGCGGCTCGATCGCGCCCATGGGCCTGAAAAAACACCTGCGGGCCCAGCAGGTGGCCATGGAGAACAAGCTGCCGCTGGTCAACCTGGTGGAAAGCGCCGGCGCCAATCTTCTGTACCAGGCGGAAATCTTCGTCGACGGCGGCCGCACCTTCTGCAACCTGGCGCGGCTCTCGGCCGCCGGCATCCCCATCGTCACCGTCGTCCACGGCTCGTCGACGGCGGGCGGTGCCTACATGCCGGGCATGTCGGACTACGTCGTCACGGTACGCGGCCGGGCCAAGATTTTCCTGGGCGGGCCGCCGCTGGTGAAGGCCGCCATCGGCGAGGATTCGGATGACGAATCTCTGGGTGGCGCCGAGATGCACTCGACCATCACCGGCACCTCCGAGCACCTGGCCGAGGACGACGCCGACGCCATCCGCATCGCCCGCGACATCGTCGCCAAGCTCGGCTGGAACGAATTGCAGCCGCCCGAGGCGGCCCGCGACTTCCAGGAGCCGCTCCACGATATAGACGAGATCTGCGGCATCGTGCCGGTCGACTATCGCAAGCCCTACGAGGTGCGCGAGGTCATCGCGCGGCTGGTGGATGGCTCCGACTTCCTCGATTTCAAGCCGCTTTTCGGCGCCAACACGGTCTGCGGCCACGCCGCCATCGAGGGCTACGGTTGCGGCATCATCGGCAACAACGGCCCCATCTTTCCCGACGATGCCGTCAAGGCGGCCCACTTCATCCAGCTTTGCAGCCAATCCAACACGCCGCTCATCTTCCTGCAGAACACCACCGGCTACATGGTCGGCCGCCACGCCGAGGAAGACGGCATGGTCAAGCACGGCTCGAAGATGATCCAGGCCGTCTCCAACGCCCATGTGCCCAAATTGACGCTGATGATCGGCGCCTCCTTCGGGGCCGGCAACTACGGCATGTGCGGCCGCGGCTACGAGCCCCGCTTCATCTTCGGCTGGCCCAACAACCGCATCGCCGTGATGGGCGGCGAACAGGCCGGCGGCGTCATGCGCACCATCACCCGTGAAAAATTCGCCCGCCAGGGAATCAAGGCCGACGAGGCGGCGCTCGAGCAGATGTTCCAAGCCATCGTCGACCGCACCGAAATCGAATCGCAGGCCACCTACGCCAGCGCCCGGATCTGGGACGACGGCCTGATCGATCCCCGCGATTCACGCCGCGTGCTGGCGATCGCGCTTTCCATCTGCCGCGAAACGGCGATGCGCCAGCTTTACCCCAACGGATTCGCGGTCGCCCGCGGTTAGAGGCCAGATCCCACAGAAATCCCGCAGCCCGAAAGGCCAAACCATGCAATTCACCCAGGAACACGACGAGATCCGGCGCACGGTGCGCCGCCTCATCGACAACGAGGTCAATCCCCACGTCGAGGAGTGGGAGGACGCCGAATTGTTCCCGGCCCACGAGGTCTTCAAGAAGTTCGGCGACGCCGGGTTGCTGGGCATCCACAAGCCGGTCGAGTACGGCGGCATGGGGCTCGATTATTCCTACAACATGGCCATGGCCGAGGAGCTGGGCCACGTTTCCTGTGGCGCCATTCCCATGGCCATCGGCGTGCAGACCGACATGTGCAGCCCGGCGCTGGCGCGCTTTGGCTCGAAGGAGCTGTGTGAGGAATTCCTGGCCCCCAACATCGCCGGCGACGCGGTCGGCTGCATCGGCGTCACCGAGCCCAGCGCCGGCTCCGACGTGGCCAACATCAGGACCAAGGCCGAGAAGGACGGCGACGACTACGTCATCAACGGCGGCAAGATCTTCATCACCAACGGCTGCCAGGCCGACTGGGTTTGCCTGCTGGCCAACACCAGTGCCGAGGGCGGGCCGCACAAGAACAAATCGCTGATCATGGTGCCCATGAAGACCCCTGGCGTCACCGTGGCGCGCAAGCTGCGCAAGATGGGCATGCAAGCCTCCGACACCGCCGAGATCCATTTCGACGACGTCCGCGTGCCCCAGCGCAACCGGGTAGGCGACGAGAACGCGGGCTTCATCTATCAGATGCTGCAATTCCAGGAGGAGCGCATGTGGGCCTCCATCTCCGTCCTCAAGTCGATGGAGGAGGTGATCGAGGAGACCGCCGATTACACCCGCAACCGCCAGGTCTTCGGCGGACCGCTGTTGGACAACCAGGCCGTCCATTTCCGTCTGGCCGAGCTCACTTGCGAGGTCGAGGCGCTGCGCTCGCTGATCTACCGCGCCATCGAAAGCTACATCGGCGGCAAGGACGCCACGCGCCTCGCATCCATGGCCAAGCTCAAGGGCGGGAAATTGGTGCGCGAGGTGGCCGACTGGTGCGTCCAGTTCCACGGCGGCACCGGCTACATGTGGGAGACACGGGTCAATCGCTTCTACCGCGACGCCCGCCTGATGGGCATCGGCGGCGGCGCCGACGAGGTCATGATGGCCATCATCGCCAAGTTCGAAGGCACGCTGCCGGGCAAGGGGAACCGCTGATCATGGCGCTCCCGGACTGCCAGACCATCGCGCTGGAGCGCGAGGGCCGCATCCTCAGGCTGACCCTCAACCGGCCCGAAGTGCGCAACGCCATGAACCGCCAGATGGTGGCCGAACTGGATGCCGTGATCACGGCGCTGGCCGACGAGAGGGACTTGTCCGTGGTCGTGCTGCGCGGTGCCGGCGGGCATTTCTGTGCCGGCGGCGATCTGCGCGACATGTCGAGCCAGAACGACGAGGACGACCCCGACGCCAGTTTGCGCAGCTTCAACCGCAAATTCGGCGCCATGCTGATGGCCATCGAGGCACTGCCTCAGATCATCGTCGCCGTGGTCGAGGGCACGGTACGCGGCGGCGGCATGGGCATCGTCGCGGTTTCCGACGTGGCGCTGACCACGACCGATGTCACCTTCGCCATGCCCGAGGTGACCCTGGGCCTGCCGCCGGCCCAGATCGCGCCCTTCGTGACCCGCCGCATCGGCCTCACCCAGGCCCGCCGCCTGACGCTCACCGGCGAACGCGTCGACGCCGAGAGCGCCCGCAAAATGGGCTTCGTGCACGAGGTGGAACCCGACACCACGGCGCTGGAAGCGCGCCTGGAAAAACTGCTGGCGCAGATCCGCCGCACGGCACCAGGCGCCGTCGGCGGCACCAAGCCGCTGGTGCTGGGCACCGGGGTGGTGCCGATGCCGGAGCTTTTGGACCGGGCGGCCGGCGTCTTTGCCGATTGCGTGCAAAGCGCCGAGGGCCGCGAGGGCCTGGCCGCCTTTGCCGAAAAAAGGAAACCGGCGTGGGCCGAGGAATGACCAGGCGCGCCAAAACGGCGCCCTTTTCGACCTTGCTGGTTGCCAACCGCGGCGAAATCGCCGTGCGCGTGATGCGGACGGCGGGCCGCATGGGGCTCGGCACCGTCGCCGTCTACAGTGAAGCCGATCGCGGCGCGGCCCACGTCCTGGCCGCCGACCGGGCGGTGGAGATCGGGCCGGCGGCGGCAAGTGACTCGTATCTTTCCATCGAACGCATCATCGCGGCGGCAAAGAAGTCCGGCGCCGGTGCGGTGCATCCGGGCTATGGCTTTTTAGCCGAGAACGCCGATTTCGCCGCCGCCTGCGCCGAGGCGGGCCTGGTTTTCGTCGGGCCGTCGGCGAAATCCATCCGCCTGATGGGCAACAAGCGCCTGGCCAAGGAACGCCTGGGACCGCTGGGCGTGGCCGGCGTGCCGGGCTACAACGGCAAGGACCAGAGCGACAAGGCCCTCAAGGCGGCCGCCCGCAAGATCGGTTTTCCTTTACTCGTCAAGGCGGCGGCGGGCGGCGGCGGGCGCGGCATGCGCCTGGTGGAAAACGGCCGGGCGCTGGGCGCCGCTCTCAAGTCGGCCCGTTCGGAAGCAAAATCGGCCTTCGGCAGTGCGGAGTTGATCCTGGAGCGCGCGCTGACCAACTGCCGCCACGTCGAGGTCCAGATCATCGCCGACAGCTTTGGCACGGTGCTGCATCTGGGCGAGCGCGACTGTTCGGTGCAGCGGCGCCACCAGAAGGTCATCGAGGAGACGCCCTCGCCGGCCGTCAATGCCAAACTGCGCCAGGCCATGTGCGAGGCCGCCATCAAGGCTGCGGCAGCCATCGGCTACGTCGGTGCCGGTACCGTCGAATTCCTGCTGGATGGCAAGGACTTCTTTTTCCTCGAAATGAACACCCGCCTTCAGGTCGAGCATCCGGTAACCGAGATGGTCACCGGCATCGACTTGGTGGACTGGCAATTGCGCGTGGCAGCCGGCGAACGCCTGCCGCTGGACCAGGAGCGGATCGATCACACCGGCCACGCCATCGAGGCCCGGCTCTACGCCGAAGATCCTGGTGCCGGCTTCCTGCCCCAGACCGGCCGCGTGCTGCGCTGGCGCCCGGCCACTGGTGGCGACATCAGGGTCGACCACGGCATTCGCGAAGGCCAGGAAATCAGCGCTTTCTACGACCCCATGATCGGCAAGCTGATGGCCTTTGGCGAAAACCGCGACCAGGCCCGGCGGCGGCTCGTCCAGGCGCTGGGCGAGACCACGCTGTTTGGTCCCACCACCAACAAGGCCTTTCTCGGGCGCATTCTCGAGCATCCCGAATTCGCCCGCGGCAAGGCGACGACGGCATTTCTCGAGCGCCATCTCGATGCCGTCCTGGCCGACCAGGGCAGTGACGTTGCCCTGGCCCTGGCGGCGGTGCTGTTTCTGCAGCGCCAGGCCAGCGGGGATTTCTGGCGCTCTTCCGGCATCGCCTCGTGGCCCCTGAAGATCGAAGCGGGCGGCCAGGAGATCAGCCTTGACGCCGCCGCTCTGGGCAACGGACGTTTCCAGGTGCGCCACGTCGATTGGAACCACGAAATTCTGCTGCTGGAAGACGACGGCGAGCGCCTGCGCTTCGAATTTGACGGCGTCGTCCATGGCGCCGACAGCCTCTTCGATCCCGGCGGCCGAAGCCCTGTGCTGCACCTCGACATCGAAGGCGGCGGCGGCGGCCGCTATGTCGAGACCACCTACCTGCCAGCGGCCAGCCGCGTCGTCGAGGGCGAAGGCCGCATCACGGCACCCATGAGCGGCCGTATCGTCGCGGTCGGAGTGCGCAAGGGCCGCCGGGTGAAAAAGGGCGACTGCCTGGTCGTGCTCGAGGCCATGAAGATCGAACACGAAATCGCCAGCGACGTCGACGGCCGCGTGACCAACGTCGCCGTCAGCGCCGAAGACCAGGTGACGCCGCAACAACTGCTGGTCGAGGTCGAAGCCGCCGGATAGTCAAGGGAAACGCCATGAACGACAATCGGCAATCAGCCATACCCAACACGCAGCACAGCCCCTACTACACCGAGGACCACGAGGCCTTTCGCGACACCTTGCGCCGCTTCGTCGACAAGGAAGTGATGCCCCATGCCGCGGCCTGGGACGAGGCCGAGGAATTTCCCCGCGAGCTCTACAAGAAGGCGGCTGAAATCGGCGCCATCGGTTTCGGCTACCCCGAGGATCTGGGCGGCGTGCCGGCCGACCTTTTCTACACCGTCATCCTCAACGAGGAATTCGCCCGGCCCGGCGTCGGCGGCATCATGGCCAGCCTATTCAGCCATTCCATCGGCACGCCGCCCATCGTGGCGCTGGGCTCGGAGGATCTCAAACGCCGCGTGGTGCCGGAGATCCTGGCCGGCGAGAAGATCAGCGCCCTGGCCATCACCGAGCCCTCGGGCGGCTCGGACGTGGCCAACCTCAAGACCCGGGCCGTGCGCGAGGGCGACGACTACGTGCTCAACGGCTCCAAGACCTTCATCACGTCGGGCATGCGGGCGGATTACTACACCGTGGCCGTGCGCACCGGCGGCGAAGGCATCGGCGGTATCTCGCTCATTCTGGTGGAGCGCGAGCGGCCCGGTTTCGAGCGCACGCTGCTCAACAAGATGGGCTGGTGGTGCTCCGACACGGCGACGCTTTATTTCGACGACTGCCGGGTGCCGGCGGGCAATCTGCTCGGCGTCGAGAACGAGGGCTTCCGCGGCATCATGCTGAACTTCAATTTCGAACGCTTCGGCATCGCCGCCATGGCCCATGGCCTGGCCAAGACCTGCCTCGAAGAAGCCGTCTCCTACGCCCATGAGCGCCAGACCTTCGGCAAGCCCCTGATCAAGCACCAGGCCATCCGCCACAAGCTGATCGACATGGCGACCAAGGTAAATGCGCTGAAGGCCACCATGGAGGCACTGGCCTGGCGTCTGGAGCAGGGCGAAAGCCCGGTGGCCGAAATCTGCATGCTCAAGAACCAGTCCACCGAGACGCTGCAGTTCTGCGCCTCGGAAGGCGTCCAGGTGCTGGGCGGTGCCGGCTACCTGCGCGGCGCCAAGGTCGAACGCATCTACCGCGAAACCAAGGTGCTGGCCATCGGCGGCGGCGCCGAGGAAATCATGAAAGACCTGGCCTCACGCCAATTAGGCTGGTGAAGCTGAACGACGTTCAGCATTTTACACAACGTTTTAACTTCATCGGAGGCGACCATGAGCGAATCCGTCGTGCTGTACGAATCCGATGGCCGGCTGGCCCGCATCACCCTCAACCGGCCGGGCCGATTGAACGCCATCAACGAGGACCTGCCGCTGGAGCTGGCCAGTGCCGTGGAGCGCGCCAACTGGGACGACGGCGTCCACGTTATTGTGCTCTCTGGCGCCGGCCGGGCCTTTTGTTCGGGCTACGACCTCAACCTCTTCGCCGAACGCCCCCGGCCCTGCCCCGGCTCGCAGGACATGCCCTGGGATCCCATGCTCGATTACCAGTGGATGGAGCGCTTCACGCAATGCTTCATGAGCCTCTGGCGCAGCCACAAGCCGGTGATCTGCAAGGTGCAGGGCTACGCCGTGGCCGGCGGCAGCGACATCGCACTTTGCTCCGACCAGGTGGTGATGGCCGAGGACGCGCGCATCGGCTATCCCCCGGCCCGCGTCTGGGGCTGCCCGACGACGGCCATGTGGCTCTACCGCGTCGGTGCCGAACGAGCCAAGCGCATGCTGCTGACGGGAGACCTGATCGACGGCCGCGAAGCCTACGAGATGGGCCTGGTGGGCAAGTGCGTGCCAGCGCAGGAGCTTGACGAAACGGTCGAAACCATGGCGCGCCGCATGGCCGAGGTCCCGCGCAACCAGCTGATGATGCAAAAGCTGATGATCAATCAGGCCTACGACAACATGGGGTTGGCCTCGACCCAGATGATCGCCACGCTGTTCGACGGCATCACCCGCCACAGCCCCGAAGGCGTCGCCTTCAAGGCGCGCTGCGAGGAAGTCGGCTTCCAGAACGCCGTCAAGGAACGCGACGGGGGCACCATCGGGTTCTAGATTTGCCGCCCACTTGACTTCCAGCGAGGCCATCGCCTGCGCCCCTTCGTGCCGCCGATCGACCCCATCGGAAGGTCGGCTCCGGCCCCGATTGCGGGCTATTCTGGCCGAGGCCCGAACTGACGTTCATAGCCAGGAGCACTAAATCGCTAGCGCGATATTCGGCTGGTACTGGGCCATGGCGAGCCTGGCTGCCAGCCAGGATTCCATCGCTATCCTTGTGGGCTCTGCTTCCTGATCATTGGGGTTCCAACGACCTCAACACAGGAAGGAGCTTTGCCATGACGACGAACACGATCCAGCCGTTGCGCCAGCGCATGATCGAGGACATGACCGGGCGCCAGCTCACGACGGGGACACAGCGAGGCCACATCCGCGGCTGCCGGCGATTTGCCGCCTTCCTGCAGCGCTCGCCGGATAGCGCCACGGCTGAGGGCGTTCGCCGCTTCCAATGTCCAAGCCGGGCAGGAAGGCCAAGAAGGGGAGCAAGGCCAAGGCGCTAACGTAACCGCCTCGGCCATGCCTCGACCAAGGCTGGAAGTCGCGGACATCTTGCGCGACTTCGGCCCGGCCTGGCGTCGGGCCAACGCCGGCCATGTCAGCCTGCAACAGATGAAGGTGATGAGCGCCATCACGCGCTGCCGCACGGCAGCGTTGGGAGGGCATGTGGCGCGCTGTGAACCCTGCGGGCACACCCAGATCGCCTACAACTCGTGCCGCAACCGCCATAGCTACAAGGACTATCGCAGCCAAGGCTCCGAGCGCTACAAGGCCATGACCCTGGAGACCGGCGAGTTCATCCGCCGTTTCCTAATGCATGTGCTACCCAAACGCTTTCACCGCATCCGGCACTATGGCCTGTTGGCCAACGGCAACCGCGCCGCCAATATCCGATTGGCGCGGGAACTCCTCGGCCAACAACCTGCCGCTGAAACGCCCAGCGAAACGCCCGAGGACGAGCCCTCCGAGGATCCCGAGGCGCCTCCCAAAAGCGCCCTACCTTGCCCCCACTGTGGCGGCCCTATGGTCGTCATCGAAGTCTTCCAGGCCGGCTGCCAACCGAAGCACTGCCCAACTCAAATCCCCATAGCTCGCGCTCTGCATCCCGCGATTTCGTGCCTTGGCGCTTCTCGGACGCCGGCAAACAGCGCGCCTCACTCCCAGCGCCTCAACGGCGTCCGAGAAACCTGCACAGCACCAGACGCCCAGGGGTCGAAAGCGGAAGTGCGGGTACCGCTTATGCACCCCAGCACTTGGTCGCCTGTGCTTAGCCCCGCTGTATGACGCTGCCCCCAGGCGGCGCTCGCCTTGGAGTGGTTGGGCGTCGCCACCACCTGGAGGAACGCTCTAGCGTAACGTCAACACCCCGTCCGACACTCGAAGAACAACAGTCGCTGCCTCTACTTCGGTGGCAGGGTCTGGGCGTAGGCCAGGATGTCGACCAGGTTCTGGATCGGCAGGAATCTGAGCGCTGGCATCGGCACGCCGGGATGGCCGTTGCGGATCTTATGCAGTGCCTCCCAGGGGTTCGCGTTGGCCACGGTGCCGATGAATTCGGGATTTGCCTCGCTCTTGAAATTTATGGCCTTGCCGTCGAAGCCGTGGCAGGCGGCGCAGACGTTTTGGAAAACACGTTCGCCGTGACCGGCGTCACCGCGGGCTCGCGACGATTCCTTGTCGATGAAGCGATCGACGTCGTGCTGGCCGCGGGTGACAAATAGCGCCAGGCGCTCGGCGACACTATCGGGAAGCTGCTCCGGGCCGTAGGCGTGGACCTCGTCACGTAGGGCCTTCATGACGATGGCCGGGTTCTTGCCCACCAGGTGACGTAGCCGTGCTTCTTGCCCCAGGGGGGATAGGAAGGGTGGTTCTTGTGGGGCTCGGCGACGTCGATCGCTACCGCCCAGTTATCGTAAAGCCGGCCGCCGAAAGCCACCTCCCAATCCTCGGTCGGAGATTCCGGAATGCCGCCCAGCCAGTCGCGGCTGGGTTCCACCGACATGCCGTGCTCTTGGTTGCTCGCGGTTTGGCTTTGGGCGGTAGCGGGCGAGAAAACTCCCAACCAGGCCGCGGCGGCTGCGCAGGCCACGCCTACAATCATCCATCTTGCAGCAAAATCGGTCATGCTATGGCGCCTTCTCTTTGCTGGTCATCGCAGGTAAGAAAAAGAAGGCCGACCCGGCTTGGGTGATATGCGGTACAAGTGCAGAGTGACGCCGGGTCGACCCAGGAGACAATGAAGAGCTTTCGTCGGGATGTGCCCCAGCGTTGCTCCCCTACAACCCAAAATCAATGTGACAAGTCGCCGCGGTCCGGACTTGCTGCGGCCCTGGGAACGCTGTTGTTGCCGAGTATCTGTCGGTGCTAGCCCGCATTTCTCACCGGGTCAGGGCCTTCGTCGCCCCCAGGTGATGCGATCCGGAAGGAAAAGATCGATGAGCGTAGTGGGACTACGTTCTTCGACCTTTTCCGTAGCGGGCGCGCTCACAGGGACTCTGCGGGGCGACCCTTCGGGCGCCGCTGTCGCACCGACAGGGTGTGTCACGCTGCTTGCCCGATGTCCCACATCGCGCGGCGCAGCGTTCCTACCCTGTCGGCGCGACAGCGACGCGCAGGCCATGACCCGGTGAGAAATGCGGGCTAGCCGTCGAGAAGATTGGTCGGGTCAACCCCCGCCGATTCAGTAGACTAGTTATTCACTGCAGCATGCACACAACACAAGCTACTAGAGGAAGTTCGCCTATTGGGACGCCTGCGGCAAATTGCGCACTGCCTGTGAGGCACAGAATTGACCATTCGGATCTCCGCCGTCGGAGAGTGCAAACAATGGATTCCAGTTCGTCCACCTTTGCGAACCAATGACTGCTTCGGGTCTTGGCTGTATGAATACGCCGAAAGCCCACGACCTCGCGCAACAATAAGATCGATAACACGGCCAGGGCATATCTATCATGCGCAAGAGTAGTGCTTAGCGAATCAATCTTGCGCCTGAATGTTCCGATGGAAGGTTTTCACACAGCCAGGGTCATGAGCGACTTTTCGGCCCCGCCCCCGGCATGCTCGCTGCACCTCCAGCAACGGACGCCCTGGCGGCGGACCAGGCGGTGGCATGCAGGTCGCCCACGAATGCCCCCTGGGTTACCATTGCCGGCGATTGCCACGAGCCTTCCCGGAAATCCGCACGATGGTCGCGATCCGATTGGCTTGACCGCTGCCGACGTGGCCCACGGGGGATGATGATGAGCGCCGCCCTGAAACCGTTCGCCGAGGCCTCCCGCCGCCACTTCGCCAATCCCCGTTCCTGGCGGGCTCGAGGGGACCAGGAGGCCTTTGCCGAATTGCTGCCCGGCGGGATGACGGCAGCGGCCGAGCTCGAGATATCCGCCTGGCCCGGCTATCGGCCCAGCCCACTGGTCTCCCTCCCGGGGCTTGCCGATGCCGCCGCGGTTGGCGGGATCCACTACAAGGACGAATCCGGCCGCTTCGGGCTTGGCAGCTTCAAGGCCCTGGGTGGCGCCTATGCCGTGTGCCGCCTGTTGACGGAAGATCTGCAGCAGAGGCACGATATCGGCGGACTCGACGGCGCCGGGCTGCAAAGCGGCCGCTATGCCAAGCTGACGGCCGGCTTGACCGTCGCTTCGGCCACCGACGGCAACCACGGCCGATCGGTGGCCTGGGGCGCCCGGCGCTTCGGCTGCGCTTGCGTCATCTACATTCATGCCGAGGTCAGCCAGGGCCGGGAGCAGGCCCTGCTGGCCCAGGGGGCGGAGGTGGTTCGGGTCTCCGGGAACTATGACGACTCGGTCCGCCGCTGCGCCCAGGATGCCGAGCGCAACGGCTGGACCGTCGTCTCGGACACCTCCTGGCAGGGCTATCGCCGCATTCTCCTGACCGTCATGGCGGGCTACTCGGTGCTGGTGACGGAACTGATCCATGAGCTCGGGCGGCGCCCGCCAAGCCACGTATTCGTGCAGGGCGGGGTGGGCGGCATTGCCGCCACCGTGGCCGACCTCTTCGCCCGAACCTGGCAGCGCGAGCGCCCCAGGTTCATCGTCGTGGAGCCGGAGCTGGCGCCCTGTCTCTACGCCAGTGCCCAAGCCGGCGCTGTCCGCAGCGTCGTCATCGCCAGGGAAACCTTGATGGCGGGGCTCTCCTGTGGCGAGGTTTCGCCGCTGGCCTGGGAAGTGCTGGCCTGGGCGGCGGACGATTTCATGACCATCGGCGAGGAACTGGTGGCACCGGCGATGAAGCTTCTGATCGATCCTCCCTTCGGAGACGCGCGGCTGGTCGCAGGCGAATCGGCGGTGGCCGGACTGGCGGCTGCCTTGGCCGCCGGCCTGTCGCCGAAACTCAGGCAAAGCCTGGAGTTGGATGCCAAGAGCAAAATTCTGGTCATAGGTACGGAAGGCGCAACCGATGCGGAGATATTCTCCCGACTGACCGGGCACCAGCCTGACAGTGGGGCGCAGGCCTAGGCCGATGCGTTACGCGGAGCGCAATTGAACGTTGTTCAAATTTCTGATAGACTCATTACCGAGCCATGGCGGAAAACCATCCCCGGAGCGCAATACCGCGCCGCGAAGCGCTGCGCCTGTTCAAGCGCGCCGCCATTCGCGACGCGGCGCGCCGCGTCTTCGGCCGTGATGGCCTAGAGGCCACCACCATGCGGGCCATCGCCGGCGAGGCCGGCTATTCCCCGGGCGCGCTTTATTCCTACTATCCCACCAAGGATCATTTGCTCGTCGACCTGGCGGCGCAGTCGCTGGGCCTGGCGGCCAAGGCCGTGCGTGCCGGTGGCAGCGACGAGGCCGCTCCTGCAGCCCGGGCGCTCTATGCCTATTTCGCCACCCGGCCGCACGAGTTCGACCTAGTGCTGACGGTGTTTCAGGCGGCGCGGCGGGCTGACGGCGGCAGCCCCGATCACGAACGCCGGCTGACCGGCCAATTGATCGCTGCGCTGGCGCCCATCGCTGAGGGCCTGGTGGCGGCGGGAGAGGGAGCGGTCGCGGCCAACCGCCGGGCTCTCGCCATGGGTGCCGAAATCCTCGGTCTGTTGATGCTGGCCAATTCCGGCCAACTGGCGGCCCTGGGCATCGGACCGGAGGCGCTGCTCGACGGTGCCACCAGGCCAAGAGGGGATTGATCCCACCGGGGGCCGCGCCGGCCATGCCCCGGTGAGAAGTGCCGCGAATTTGTTTTGATGTTGGGAATCTGATACGATGCCGTCACAGTATGGAGACGCTAAAAACTATCCGAGCGAGAAAATACTCAAAAAAACCATCGCTCGTGGGTTGATGCCTTAGGGAGGTTTGTTGTGTCTACTGCGATACAATTCGACGCCGTTGGTTTCGCTCCGGAAATCGACAGCAATGCGGATCTTGACCTTGATCGTGGAGCGTCGGCGACCGGCTGCCAGATGATGGTTCACACGGCCTTCGAAGCTTTCCTTATCTTGGCGCGCGAGCATGCCTTCGAGGGCAAGGTCGATCTCGAGATTTTGGAACGAATGGGTTGTGCCGTGGGCGGCCGCAAGCTGCAAGGCGTGTTCGATTCGATTTCCCGACGCTGCCAAGAGAACTGTCGGCAAGAGGGGGCGAAGCCGATCTCCGCTCGGATTGCCGACAGTTCCAATGTCAGGTGGGTGACCGATGGCGACCCGCCGCTGGCCGTCGATTTTCCCTGCGAGACGTAACCAGAGCCAACGCGGCAAAAAGCACGTCCGTACTTTCAGACCCTACGTACCCATTCCGGCGGCGGCCGCCCGGGCAAGAGTTGTGGGCAGCTCTCTGCTGCTCGTGACCCGGTGAGAATTGCGGGATAGAGGCAAGATATTGTGATTGCGGACCAGACGACAGTACAACGTTACAAAACAAGCTCAACTACCCCAATAGTGTTTCTGAGAGACAGCAATGCCCCAACTCCCTTAGCGTACCATATGACTACTTGGTTGCGCCGAGGATCAAGAGATGATACGAGTTCGTTGCTTCCATTGGAGGGCGCCATGACTGACGTTGACACAAATTCGAACGATCTGATTCCTTCCGAAATGCTTCAGCGCTGGCGTGATGAGCGCAGCCGCCTGTCGGAAAAGATTGTCGGGTTGCAGCATCGTCTTGAGACGCTCGACAAACTGCTCGAGGCCGGCGGGGAACTTGCAAGACTTGACAATGTCGTTCAACCATTGGAGCCCAAGGAAGGGGACGCGATGGCCAGTTCCAAGGCTCCGACCTCGGCGCCAGTGCCCCCAGAGCAGCCTGATCGCAAAGAGAGAAATTGGACGACGACCGTCAGTACCCCCGAAAAGGCGGAGCAAAGTTAGTCGATCCGGGCTAGCCGTCTCCGGGAGGCGGCGGCGCCGCTTCGCGGCTCAGCACGCCGGCTTCCTCCATCTGTTGCATCAGGCGCTGCAGGATGTTGATCATCTGCGGCACCGCGGTGACCGGCAGCACCAGGCGCTGGCAGGGCCGCCAGAGCTCGTCGCCGCTCTCGGGGTCGTGGCCCATGGCGGAATAGAATTCCAGCTTGAATATGGGGCCCCGCGAGAGCGCGCCATGGGCGCCGTCGGCGTAGGTCTCGGGCACCGGCCCAGCCTGCGGCACCAGCTTGAAGCCGGGACCGGCGGCACCCGATGGAGCCTCTGCACCCGCTGCCGCGGGGCCCGCCGGAAGTTCTGCCTTGCCCTCGTTGTCGCCCGCCATTTCGTCCCTCCGTTGCACCCCAGGTCAAAAAAACTGCCCCAAGCCTACGCTACACCGGGGTGTCGGTGGAAGGGGATCGCCCGGCCTCGCCCAATCAGCCTCACAGCCGGTCGGCCGGGACGCCGCTCTGCTCATCCCCGCCGCGCAAATGGGCCTCGCGATAGGCGATGTAGGTGACGGCCGCGAAGATCATGGCGCCGCCGATCCAGGTGCGCAGGCCGGGCACCTCGGCGAACAGCCAGAAGCCGAACAGCGCCGCCCAGATCAGGCGGGTGAATTCGAGCGGCAGCACGGCGCTGGCATCGGCCTCCTTGAAGGATTGCGCCATGGCCAAGTGGCCAACGGTGCCGAGAGCGGCCAGCACGGCCAGTCCGGCCAGTTCCAGCAAGGTCGGCAGGCGCCAGACGAAAAGTGCCGGAACCAGGGTGATCGGCGTCATCAGCAGGGCCATGTAGGCGGTGATGGTGAGCGACGAATCGGTGTTCCCCAGTTTCTTGATGATCAGCATCGTGGCGCCCCAGATGGCCGACGACACCACCACCAGCAGCAAGCCCGGACTGATCTCCTGGAAGCCGGGCCCCAGCACCACCATGGCGCCGGCGAAGCCGATGGCGAGCGCGCTCCAGCGCCTGAGGCGCACGATCTCGCCGAGCAACAGGGCGGCGCCGACGGTGGCAAACAGCGGGGCCAGAAAACTGAGGGCCGAAATGTCGGCCAGCGGCGACAGCGTGAGGGCCGTGAAAAACATCAGCATGGCCATCGACTGCAGCCCCGAGCGCCAGGCGTGCAGGCCGAAGTGTTCGGTGCGCAACGTCGCCAGGCGGGCCCTCAGCAACACCGGCAGCAACACCAGCAAGCCGAAGAAATTGCGAAAGAAGGCGATTTCGAAGGGATGCAGCCCACCCTCCGGCCCGGCCGCGGAGACCAGGCGGATGGTGGCATGCATAGCAGTGAACATGGCGCCCGAGATGACCATCAGAATCATGCCCCGAAGGGTGGGCGGCAGGCGGCGGCTAAGCGAGCGGATCATCGACATCCCTTCATTTCGCCTTCATTTCGCGCCACCAAACCGGATCCGGGGCCGCCGGGCGATTCATATCGATCTCGAGATGCGCTAGAGTGATTGCCGCCATGGCCAGAGCCGCAGCACCCATGTTCATAGAACGCCGCACCGTCAGGGGCAAGACGCACCACGCCATCGTCGATGTCCAAGGCCGCAGCCGCCTGGCGCTGGGCCGCTGGCCGACGCCTGAGCTGGCCATCCGCCACTGGTCGCGCATGATCCGGTATTGGCACAGCGCCTGGCTGGTGCGCAGCGGCGAAGACGACGAGGCCGGCCACAGCGCCTGCCGGCGGCTGGAGGCCAGGATGGCCGAGGCCCGGCGTCGCATTGCCCGCCTCGAAGCGGTGGTGGCGCGACTGTCACTTTGAGGCGGCTAGCGCAGCAGGCAGAAATCCGCTAGAATTCGCCTACCGTTCAAGCCTTTAGACGGGCAAGTGGGGATCGGGACGCAAGTTCATGTCTGGTGCGCCAAAGGCCATCATGCCGGAACCGATTGGCTCCGGGGAGGGGTTCGTGGAAGCAAGCCGCGGCGATTCCGTCGACGAGGTAACTTCGTTGCGCCAACGCCTGGTCGAGTTGGAAACCCAGGCGGCTGAATACGACCGCCAGCGTGAATCCCTGCTGCAGGCCAAGGAACAGGCCGAGTTGGCCAACCGCACCAAGACCGAATTCGTGGCCAACATGAGCCACGAGCTGCGCACGCCGCTGAACGCCATCATCGGCTTCGCCGAGGTGCTGGGCCAGGAAATGCTGGGCTCGCTGGGCAATCCCCGTTACCGCGAATACTCCAATGACATTCTCTCCAGCGGCAAAATGCTGCTCGATCTGATCAACGATATCCTCGACATCTCGGTCATCGAGGCCGGCCAGATCACGCTGCGCAAGGAACCTGTCAACGTCTCCAACCTTTTCGCCGCCTGCGAATCGCTGGTGCGCGACCGGGCCCGCGATAGCGGCGTGAGCTTCAATATCGCGTTGCCGGCCAACCTGCCGCTGCTGTTCGCCGACCCGCTCAGGCTCAAGCAGGCCATTCTCAACCTGGCTTCCAACGCCATCAAGTTCACGCCCCAGGGCGGCACCGTGGAACTGGCGGCCGACGGCTCCGACAGCGGCGAGTTCGTGATCCGGGTCAGCGATACCGGCATCGGCATCGCCGCCGAACACGTGGAACACGTGCAGCAGCCCTTTGCCCAACTCGAGGGCGCCTTTCAGCGTCGCTACCAGGGCTCGGGCCTGGGGCTCTATTTGACCAAATCCATCGTCGAGGCACACGAAGGCGCCATCGCCTTCGACAGCGAGCTCGAAGTCGGCACCACGGTGACCCTGACCTTTCCGGCGGTGGTTCTTGGATCTTGAGTGATGGTCGTCACACTTGGCGCCGCCCCGAAAGCCTAAGATGACGCACCGCTGCCGGCCGGGCTCAGCCGGCAGGGCGGTGATGGGGGAGGTTTGAATGGCCGGCAAGGACGATCAAAGCAGCATCGAATTCAAGCGCCTCGAGCAGGACGAGCTCGATCAGCTGCTGCAGGCCCACGATGCTTTCCTCACCGGCGGCCGTGGCGGCCAGCGTGCTCAGCTGGCCTTCCACGACCTCTCGAACCTCGACCTCAACGATCGCAACCTGCGCGATATCGACTTCTCCGGCACCAAGCTGCGCCAGGCGACGCTCAAGGGGGCGCAGTTGATCTCGGCCAATCTCTTCGCCGCCGACCTCAGCGTGGCCTCGCTGGACGGCGCCGACCTGACGCGGGCCGACCTCAGGGGAGCCTGTTTCCGCGGCGCCGTGCTGACCGACGCGACCATGGTGGAGAGCGATCTGCGCGAAGGCGTGCTGGCCAAGTACGACGCCCAGCGCGACCTCGAGGTGGTCAGCTTCGGCGCCACACCGGCGGAGTTGACCACGGTGCTGGCGGCGCGGGCCAACCTGAGCAGCGCCAAGCTCTCGAACGCCTTCGTGGTGCAGGCCGATTTCACCGACGCCATCCTCAGGGGCGCCCAGCTCAAACGGGCCGACCTGCGCAACACGGTGCTCACGGGCGCCGATATGAGCAATGCCGACCTCAGCGACAGCAACCTTTCCGGTGCCGTCATGCAGGGTGCCATGCTGAGCGGCGCGACCTGGTCCAACGCCGTCCTGGACGGTGCCGACCTGCGCGGCGCGGCCATCGATCCCGAGGCCCTGGAGACCGCCTACTTCCGCTCCGCCAAGATGCCCCAGCCCCTCGAGACGCTGGGGCGGTCGTTGGGCGAGGTGGTTTCCCAACACCTCATCTGGGTCGAAAGCTCGGGCGCCAAGGGCCAACAGGCCGTGCTCAGCGATGTCAATCTCAGCG
>JASLXG010000161.1 GCA_030740435.1 Alphaproteobacteria bacterium
GGTTGAGAACTACTTTGCCAAGATCAAGGAATTCCGGGGCATCGCCACCCGCTACGACAAGACCGATACCAGCTACGCCGCAAACTTGAACCTCGCCGCCACCATCATTGCCATGCGCTAATTGTCAACAGGCCCTAGTGCACCCGCCGGCGGCGGCCCCGTTGGGTTTGGGACTGCAGCAGGGGATCGTCGTCGAAAAGCTCGGCCAGCTTGTCCATCATGGCGCCGCCCAATTGTTCGGCGTCGACGATGGTTACGGCGCGGCGGTAGTAGCGCGTGACGTCGTGGCCGATGCCGATGGCCACCAGCTCGATCGGCGAGCGCGCCTCGATCATTTGGATGACCTGGCGCAAGTGCCGGTCGAGATAGTTGCCGGGATTGACCGAAAGCGTCGAATCGTCGACCGGCGCACCGTCGGAGATGACCATCAGAATGCGCCGCTGCTCGGGCCGGGCCAGCAGCCGGGCGTGCGACCACAGCAGCGCCTCGCCGTCGATGTTCTCCTTCAAGAGGCCTTCGCGCAACATCAGACCCAGGTTCTTGCGGGCCCGGCGCCAGGGCTCGTCGGCGCTTTTGTAGACGATGTGGCGGAGATCGTTGAGGCGGCCCGGGTTGGGCAGCTTGCCCTCGGTCAGCCAGCGTTCGCGCGATTGGCCGCCCTTCCAGGCCCGGGTGGTGAAGCCCAGGATCTCGACGCTCACGGCGCAGCGCTCGAGCGTGCGGGCCAGGACGTCGGCGCACATGGCGGCGACGCTGATGGGGCGGCCGCGCATGGAGCCCGAATTGTCGATCAGCAGCGTCACCACGGTGTCGCGGAAGTCGGTCTCCTTTTCCTGCTTGTAGCTCAGCGGATTGAGCGGATTGACCACCACCCGGGCCAGGCGGCCGGCATCCAGGATGCCTTCGTCCAGGTCGAAAGCCCAGGAGCGCTGCTGCTTGGCCAGCAGGCGGCGCTGAAGGCGGTTGGCCAGCCGCGAGACGACGTTGTGCAGGTGCTGGATCTGCTGGTCGAGGTGATTGCGCAGCCGCGCCAGCTCCTCGGGCTCGCAAAGTTCGGGGGCGTAGACGACCTCGTCATAAAGCGTCGAATAGGCCCGGTAAGGGGGCTCGCCGGGGGCATTCCCGAGCGGGCCATCGGGCCACCAGGGCTGGCGCGAGCGGCCGGGCTCCTCGTCGCCCTCGCCGGCCGGCATGTATTCCTCGCCCAGCGTGCCGTCGGCCTCGCCGTCGACGTCGCCCTCGGCTTCGCTCATCTCGTCGCCCTGGGCCGCCATGGCATCGGGCGACGAGCCTTCGCCGTCGACGTCCTCGCCCTCGCTGTCGTCCTCGCTGTCCTGGTCGTCGGGCGCCTCGTCGCTGTCGTCGCCCTCCCATTCCTCGGCCAGGTCGAGGTGGGCGATCATGCGCCTGGCGACCTGGCTGAAGGCGTCCTGGTCGGCCGCCGCCGCGGTCAGGGCCTCGAGATCGGTGGCCGCCTTGTCGTCGATCAGCGGCTGCCAGAGCTCGACCAGTTGACCGGCCGCGGACGGCACCTGACGGCCGGTCAGGCGCTGGCGCAGCATCAGGCGCACGGCCTCGGCCAGCGGCGCCTCGGAGCGATCGTTGAGCTGGGCGAAGCCCTGGCTGCGGCAATGGCTTTCGAGGGCGGCATCGAGGTTCTGGGCGACGCCGGTCATGCGGTTGGCGCCGATGGCCTCGACGCGGGCAATCTCGAGCGAATCGTAGACGGCCCGGGCATCGCCGCCGCTGGGCAGCCGCCGGGCGTGCATCTCGGGGTCGTGGTGGCGCTGCTTCAGCGCCAGCTGGTCCGCGATGCCGCGGATCTCGTCGATCTCGCCGGCCTCCAGCTCGCGTGAGGGCTGGGGCAAGCGTGCCGTGCCCTGCACCAGCCCCGGCGCCTCGGCACCAAAGCTGACCTCGAGCTCGGCCTCTTCGGCGATGGCCCGGGTGGCCGCGGCGACGGCGCGCTTGAAGGGCTCGACGGGGCTTTCGGGCTGGCTCACGTCAGGCTCACGCCAGGGTCATGTCCCAGGGTCACGTCAGAGTCGCCTGGGCCGCCGATTCCGGCAGATCCTCGCCCAGGCAGCGCTGGTAGTATTCGGCCACCGAGGCGCGCTCGACCTCGTCGCACTTGTTGAGGAAGGTGAGGCGGAAGGCGAAGCCGATGTCGTCGAAGATGCTGGCGTTCTCGGCCCAGTGGATCACCGTGCGCGGCGACATGACGGTGGAAATGTCACCGTTGACGAAACCGGCCCGGGTGAGGTCGGCGACGTTGACCATGGCGGCCAGGGTCTTGCGGCCCTCGGCGTTGTCGTACTCGGGCACCTTGGCCAGCACGATGCCGCATTCGGCCTCGTGCTCGAGGTAGTTGAGGGTGGCGACGATGTTCCAACGGTCCATCTGGCCCTGGTTGATCTGCTGGGTGCCGTGGTAGAGGCCGGTGGTGTCGCCCAGCCCGATGGTGTTGGTGGTGGAAAACAGCCGAAAGGAGGGATGCGGGCGGATGATCCTGTTCTGGTCGAGGAGGGTGAGCTTGCCCTCGGCCTCCAGGGCGCGCTGGATCACGAACATGACGTCGGGACGGCCGGCGTCGTATTCGTCGAAGCAGATGGCGGTGGCGGATTGCAGCGCCCAGGGCAGCATGCCTTCGCGGAACTCGGTGATCTGCTGGTTGTCGCGGATGACGATGGCATCCTTGCCAATCAGGTCGATGCGGCTGATGTGGCTGTCCAGATTGATCCGGATGCAGGCCCAGTTGAGCCGCGCCGCCACCTGCTCGACATGGGTCGACTTGCCGGTGCCGTGGTAGCCCTGAATCATGACTCGGCGGTTGTGGGCAAAGCCGGCCAGGATGGCCAGCGTGGTGTCGTGGTCGAATTGATAGGCCTCGTCGATATCGGGAACCAGCTCGTGGGCCTGCGAGAACGCCGGCACTTCGAAATCGCTGTCGAGGCCGAACAGCTGGCGTACCGACACCTTGATGTCAGGCATTCCTGTGGGGCGCGTGTCGGCGTCTTCAAAGGTCTCCACCGTGGTCATCTAGCGAAACTTCCTGTTTGGGGGTTGTCGTGAGGTGGTTTTGGCGATCGTCCGCGGCGGACCGCAAATCAACAGTAGCCGCAGGTCAGCAGATGGGCGTAGGCCTGATTGACCTCTTTGAGTCTGTCCTCGGCCTCTCGATCACCACCGTTGGCGTCGGGATGATACTTCTTGGCGAGCGATTTGTAACGCGCCTTGATGTCGTCCAGCGTGGTGTCGGCAGCCAGGTTCAAAAGCGCCAAGGCGTGGCGTTCCTCGGGCGCCAGGGAGCGGCCGTCGGGGCGGCGTTCGTCATCCTCGGCCCGGCCCTGGGCCCGGCCGGCGGCGGCATGGCTCTCGAGGATGCCGAGCTCGTCGTAGATCGGCGCCTTGAAGTGGCTGGGATCGTCGCCAAAACGCCAGGTCGGCCGGTGCCAGGTCACCGAACTTTGCTGGTAGCGCTCGATCTCGTCTTGGCTCATGCCTTCGAAATAGTTCCAAGAGGCGTTGTAGGCGCGCACGTGTTCGAGGCAGAACCAGAAGTGATGCCCCAAATCGCGCGGCGAGCGCGGCGCCCGATAGTCGCCAGCGGCGGCGCAATCGGGGTGGTCGCAAAGGCGCACCTCGGCGGCCGATCTCTGCCTGACGCTGATCCTCGACATGGGTTCGATTATGAAATGGCAGCCGGTAGGGCGCAAGCGGTCCATCTGGCGGTTGATCCCGGCCACCCGCTCCCGCTTTTTGATTAAGAGGCGCCCGGCCACCCGCTCCCCAAAAGTACAGCGGCCCGGGACAAGCCCGGGCCACAAGGAACAAAAAGTACAGCGGCCCGGGACAAGCCCGGGCCGCTGGGGAGGAGCGGCGGACGTGATTTGGGGCCATCCGCCGCGGGGAGTCTGTTGCCGCTGGTCGAAGCCGCCTATTTCTCGACCAGCGCCCGAGCCAGCGAGCTCAGTGCCTGCTGGTGGCGCTCGTTGGCGATCAGGGAAAAATTGCGGGCCAATTCGAGGCACATGCGTTGGCGCTGCGGCACCGGCCGCTCGTCGGTCTCTTCCAGACCTTCGAAAAAGAAGCCGACGCTGACCTGCAGGGTCTGGGCGATGTCGTAGAGGCGGCCGGCCGACACACGGTTGATGCCGCGTTCGTACTTGTGCGCTTGCTGGTAGGTGACGCCAATCAGCCCCGCCAACTCGAGCTGGGTCAGGCCCAACAGCACGCGGCGTTCGCGGACGCGGGCGCCGACATGGGCGTCGACCTCGCGGGTGGTCAGTCGGCGGCCGCTGCCGTTGCCTTTGCGGGCTTGGATCTCGCTGTTCTGGGCCAAAGCATCCATGGTCATGTTTCCAGTTTCCAGGCTTCCATTGCTGGGCTCCCAGGATCTGGGAGAGGCGGCTCCGTGGGGTTCAACGGCAGGTCACCGGTGACGATTTATCCAAGACCCTAAATGAGGAATTATTTAATTGCAAGTTAGAATTTGTCGCATTAAAAATTAATGTAAGTCAAATACTTAGGCTCCAGGCCTTGGGTCGGGAGCAAAAAAATAGCCGAGCTTCCCGCTACGGTATGGCCCGGCAGTGCTGTTGCCGGCTGGCGCGAAAGAGCAATGCTTGACCTGGCCCCGCTCGGCGCCCACCTTGTGTTTGGCAAGAAATTCTCCGGAGCACAGCGATGCCGGTTGGCCAGATCATGAGGCACAAGCTCGAGACGGCCTTCAAGCCGCGACGCCTGGAGGTGATCGACTGCTCGGCCCGCCACGCCGGCCACGCCGGAGCCCGGCCGGGCGGCGAAAGCCACTTCGACGTCGTCGTGGTTTCCCAAAGCTTCAGCGGTATGGGTCGCGTCGCCCGCCAACGCCTGGTCTACCAGGTCTTGGCCGAGGAACTGGCGGCCGGCCTGCACGCCCTTGCGCTGACCACCCTGACGCCGGTCGAGGACTCTGGTTGAGGGGTTTCCCGCCGCCGGCCAATCTGCTTCGAGAACTACTTGCGCGACAACTCGTCAAACTGGGATTGCAGCGATTCGAGCTTCTTCTTGAGGTCGTCGATGTCGTCGATGTCGTCGCTGCCGCCGCTGCCGCCGCTGGCTGGATCGGCCGCCGCGGCTTTGCCCTGGCCAGCGTCAGCGCTACCGCCATCACCCTGGCGGAAGGGGTTGAAGAGCTCCATGGCCTGCTGGAACATGGCCATGTTCTGGCGCCCCATATCCTCGAAAGTGGCGAAGGGGAAACTGCCGCCGAAGGCCTTGGCCATCTGCTCGCGCATGCTGTCCTGGTTGTGGCTGAAGGATTCCATCGAGAGATCGAGGTATTGCGGCAGCACGCCCTGCAGGCTGTCGCCGTAGAAGCTGATCAATTGGCGCAGGAAGTTGATGGGCAGCAGGTTGGGGCCCCTGCTTTCCTCCTCGAAGATGATCTGGGTCAGCACCGAACGCGTGATGTCGTCGCCGGTGCGGGCATCGAAGACCACGAAATCCTGGCCGTCCTTGACCATCTGGCTTAGCCGGTCGAGGGTCACGTAGCTTGACGTAGCGGTGTTGTAGAGCCGCCGGTTGGCGTATTTCTTGATGACGATGCGGTCGTCGTCCGGGGTTTTCTCGGCCACGTTCGGCTTCCGTTTTGCAGCGCGAAAATGCGTTCGCAGTGCAACATAATGGGCATCTTTTGCTGCAACGCGCAAGTGCCGTTGTGCAGCGCGATATTTCGAAAATAGCGGCCTAGTACCCATAGGGTACCATTGATGGGTGGTTGGCAGGGGGAGCGGGTGGCCGGGGGTCCTAACTCGCGACATGGGTAACAGTTCAAACTATCGGCAGGGAGGAGCTGCCGATGCCTTGGACGGAGACCTGTGCAATGAATGAGAGGATGTGTTTCGTGTCGGCTTATCTTGACGGTGCCGAGAGCATCAGCGCCTTGTGCCGTGAGT